>JBFMAX010000025.1 GCA_040755395.1 Nitrospirota bacterium | reverse complement strand
GTTTCAAGTATGCTTCCCTCCTTCATGGCTGCGCTTGCCCGTCTCGCAACGCGACTCCCGGGTACCCGTTGCTCTTTCATCGCAACGGGTGGAACGCGACGAACCGTCGTGAATCATGCGGGCTAGACCGGTCTGCCGGCATCAGGAATGATCGACGGCGTCCTCGACCGGCACAGACCAGAGATCGGAGAACGCCCGGCGATGCGCGGTCCCCGGAGAAGTTCGGATCCCGCGATGCTCACCGGCCCTTACCACGAAGACGGCGTGCCGGTCGCGGCGGCCGCGTACATGAGCTCCACATATTCCTTCAACATCCGTTTCGTGCAGAATTTCGGCGCGATGGTGCGGATGCTTTCTTTGACGATTTGGATCCAGCCTCTCGGAATCCCGTCGAGGTCTCGCTGATAGAAAAGCGGGATGACCTCGTGTTCGAGAATGCGGTAGAGTTGTTCAGCATCGTGAGCGTCCTGGGCCGGCGGTTCTTTCATCTCGTCGGCCGGCGGGATTCCCCACCCGTTCGCGCCGTTGTAGCCTTCCTGCCACCAGCCGTCGAGGATGCTAAGGTGCAAGACGCCGTTGAGAGCCGCTTTCTGCCCGCTGGTTCCGCTGGCCTCCATCGGCGCGCGCGGGGTGTTTAACCACACGTCCACGCCCTGGACGAGATACTTCGCCATATGCATATCGTAGTCTTCGAGAAACGCGATGTGCCCGCCGAGTTTATGATCGTTGCAAAAGCTCATGACTTCGTGAATGAAATAGCGGCCCGGCTCGTCGGCCGGGTGGGCTTTGCCCGCGAACACGATCTGCACGGGGCGCCAGCGATTCTGCAGGAGATGCCTCAGTCTTTCGAGGTCGCGGAAAATCAAGGTCGCGCGTTTGTATGTGGCGAACCGCCTGGCGAAACCGATGGTCAACGCCTCGGGATCGAGCAAGGTCCCCCTGGCCAGCACTTGCAAGGGTTGGAGGTGTCCCTGCATCCAACCGGTCCTGGCCCGTTCGCGGATAAAACTCATCAGCTTGCGTTTCATCGTCTGGCGGACCGTCCACAGCTCGGTATCGGGAATGTCCAGCACACGCTGCCAGATGGCCGGATCGTCGCACCGTGCGGCCCAGTCCGGGCCCAGATATTTACCGTATACCTGGTTCAGTTCCGGCGAAATCCACGTGGGGGCGTGAATGCCGTTGGTCAGACTCCGAATGGGCACAAGATCCTCCGTCAAGCCAGGCCACAGATGTTTCCACATGCCGCGCGTCACCCGGCCGTGTTCACGGCTGACCGCATTGACGTGGGCCGACATCCGGATCGCCAGGGCGGTCATGTTAAAACCATGGCCCATGGTCTGAGGTGTCTCGCCAAGACGCAGAAATTCTTCGCGCGTCAGTCCGAGTTGCTCCCAATAGCCGTGAAAGTACCGTTCCATTAAATGATAAGGGAAGACGTCATGCCCGGCCGGCACCGGGGTGTGCGTCGTGAAGACCGTGCTCTGGCGGATTTTCTCGCAGGCCTCTGCGTGGGAAAGACCGGATTGCACCAGTTCGCGAATCCGTTCCAGGGTCAGAAACGCCGAATGTCCTTCGTTCGCGTGCCAGACGGTGGGTGCCAGACCGAGCGCGCGTATGGCCCGCACTCCCCCGATGCCCAGCAGAATCTCCTGGCTGAGGCGAATCTCCTGATCCCCGCCGTACAGCCGCGCGGAGAGCGCCCGGTCTTCCGGACTGTTTTCCGGCACATCCGTGTCGAGCAGGTACAGAACGACCCGACCGACGCGCACGCTCCATACCAGCGCCGCCACGGTCCGGTTGGCCAGTTGGACCTTGATCTGACACGGGGTCCCAGCCGGCGTCATGGCCTGATGGATCGGCGACTCGCTCCGGTTGAAGGGCATATAGGTGGCCTCTTGCCAGCCTTCCGCCGTGACGCGTTGTTTAAAGTATCCTTGGGGATACATGAAGCCGATACCGATAAGCGGAACGCCCAGGTCGCTCGCTTCCTTGCAATGGTCGCCGGCAAGGATTCCCAAGCCGCCGCTGTAAATGGGAATGGAATTGTGCAGACCGAACTCGGCTGAGAAATAGGCGATCAGAGAATGCTCCAGCGCCGGATAATGAGAGCCGAACCAGGTCTTGGTGTCACCCAAATACTCGTCGAAGGCTTTCATGACCGCCGAGTATTGGCGGACGAAGGTCGGATCCACGGCCAGCGCGGCGAGTCGCTCGGGCTTGACGTCGGACAGCAACTTGACGGGGTTGTGGTGGGTCAGGTGCCAGAGTGTCGGATCGATAACTTCGAAGAGACGCCGGGCTTCGGGCTTCCAGCTCCACCAGAGATTCTGGGCGAGTTCCTGGAGTCGTGCGAAATCCTTGGGCAGTTGGGCCGGCCAGACCGGGGGGTCGCTATTGTCCACTCCTCCTCCATCGTGCAATCAACTCGTCGACGCGGATCGGGCCGTTGCGCCGGGGGGTCGGCATTAGGCGTGTCCAGACACATGCCAGGAAGCCCACTCCTGGGAGAATGCCACGGCTGCGTAGCGTTCGCCTAAGATTTTCGCTACACGGTTCATGAGCTTGGTCAATTCCTGCAACTCCTCGGACTTCAGATCGCGTTTGAAGCGGGGATGAAGACCCCACCGGGTTTCCACCTCTTCACCGCTGACGCTCGACATGACGCTGACCAGTTTGATCTCGTTTCCCGTCGGACGACCGGCCGATGTTCCCGACGCCGCGGACGCCCCGGCCGGCGTCGCCTGTTCCGCGGACAGCGACGCGGATTCCTGTGGCTTCTGCCCCGTAAAAATCGCCGTCATCGCCGGCAGCACGGCGCTGGCGCAGAGGGTCGCGGCCGAGGCAACCTCAACGTTGCCGGCCGCGCCGATCATGTCCGCGATACGCTCGCCGAATTCCTTGAGCATGTCGTCTTTGGCCTTGCTGCTCTCGGTCACCATGAACTTGTAGTGCTCGTAACGCCGCCGGCTCTCGCCCACGGCGCCGGCGACCGTCATGACGATTTCCATCTGGTCGCTGTTCGCCCCGAATGCGGGTTGCAGCACCGCCTTCAGCTGGGAAACGACTTCGTCCACCAGGCTGTCCATGAAGTCCGCGTGGTCGGACACCGGGATATGGAGCGCGGCGAAGCGATCGGCCAAATTGAAAAAGATCTTCAGAAATTCCAGATAGATCTCCCACTCCGTCTGCCGTTTGAGCTTCAGCGCCTTGTCCGGCGCGTTGCGCTTGACCATGCTGACCGATTCGCCGGCAACGGCCATCATCAGGCCCGCGACGGCCCGGAGTTGTTCGTGATATTTATTCTTGTCATTCTTGGCGGTGGTCATCGTCCGCTCCGTGATCGGCCGGCATTATACACACAGTCGCTTTCGGCATCCAAGTGCGAGGCTCGGAATTCTCGGACTCGCACCGCGGGGTTCCGTTTGCAAGCCTCCCTCCGGTATGTTATACAGCGCGGCCATCTTCCACATTCCGGCCTGCGGCGTCGCCATGCAGCGAGACATCAAACCCTACATCCTCAAGCGCTCGCCGGGCGACGCGGCCCCGCCGCGGTTGTCGCTCGATTACGAACGGGCCTTAAACCGACAGCAGTTGGCCGCCGTCACGGCCGGCGAAGGTCCGGCCCTTGTCATCGCCGGAGCGGGCAGCGGCAAGACCCGCACGCTCGTCTACCGGGTTGCGTACTTGATCGATTCGGGCGTCGATCCCGGCGGCATCCTGCTGTTGACGTTCACGCGCAAGGCCGCGCAGGAAATGATCCACCGGGCCGGCGCGCTGATCGGAGCCCGGAGCGAACGGGTGTGCGGAGGCACGTTTCATTCTGTGGCCAATCTGTTGCTCCGACGTCACGGCCGCCCGATCGGACTTGAACCGGGATTCACCATCTTGGATCGCGGGGACGCGGAAGATCTGATCGCGCTCGTCCGCGGTCAGCTCGGTTTGAACGAAAAGGACAAACGGTTTCCCCGGAAGGGCACGATCGTGGAAATTTACAGCAAATGCGTGAACACGTTGCGCAGTCTCGACGACATTGTGCTCGAAGAATTTCCTCACTTTGCGGATCACCTCGACGATCTCGGCAGACTCCAGCGCGCGTACGAATCGGCCAAGCGCCAGCGTCAACTCCTGGACTATGATGATCTGTTGGTCAAGCTGCGCGAATTGCTCAGCGAAAACGAGCCGGTGCGCCGGACCATCTCGCAGGGGTATCGCTACATTCTCGTGGACGAGTATCAGGACACCAATCGCCTGCAGGCGGATCTGATCCGAAAACTCGCGGCGACCCACGACAACGTGATGGTCGTCGGCGATGACTCGCAATCCATTTACGCGTTCAGGGGGGCGACGTTCCGGAACATTATGGAATTCCCCGCGCTGTTTCCCGGGGCGGCGGTTTATAAGCTGGAAGAGAACTACCGGAGCACCCAGCCGATTTTGAATCTCGCGAACGAAATCATCCAAGGGGCGGCGGAGAAGTACACGAAGCATCTGTTCACGAGAAAGCTCGACGGACCGTTGCCGGCCTTGGTCGAGGCCGCCGGAGAAAACGCCCAGTCACGGTTTGTGGCGCAAAAGATCCTGGAGCTTCGCGAAGAGGGCGTGCCGCTGCACGAGATGGCCGTATTGTTCCGTTCCAGCTTCCATTCGTTCGACCTGGAATTGGAGCTCTCCCGCCGCGCCATTCCGTTCATCAAGCGGGGCGGCGTCAAGTTTGTCGAAACCGCGCATGTCAAGGATCTGCTGGCCCATCTCCGCGTCGCGGCAAATCCGCTGGATGCGGTGAGCTGGCATCGGGCGCTCATGCTGGTCGAAGGGGTCGGTCCCAAGAAGGCGCAGGATGTGATCGGGACATTGCTCAAAGGGGAACAGCCGTTCGAGCTGCTGCGTCAAGTCGGCGGCCGGTCCGGCAAGGGGCTGAAGGATCTGGCCGGTCTGCTGGAAGCCCTGTCGCAGGCCGACGGCCTGAGCCCGGCTGACCAGGCCAACCTGGCGTATGAGTACTATCTGCCGATCTTGAAGGAACAGTACGACGATTACCCGAAGCGGATGCGGGACCTTGAACATTTGTGCACGATGGCGGAGCGCTATCATCAGCTCGACGAGCTTCTCTCCGACCTCGCATTGGAGCCGCCCGACGGGAGCGTCGTCGATATCGAACCGACCGGCCGTGATGAGGAGCGGCTGGTTCTGTCTACCATTCATTCGGCGAAAGGCCTCGAATGGCAGTGCGTGTTCATCATTTGGGTCGTGGACGGGAAGTTCCCGTCCGCCTATTCCTTCGTGGCTGAGGACGATCTCGAAGAGGAACGGCGCCTGTTCTACGTGGCGGTGACGAGAGCGAAACGATTTCTGTACCTGATCTATCCGATCAACGTGTACGACAAGACCAGCGGGATGCTGCTTTCAAAACCGACTCGGTTCCTCGATCATGTGCCCTCGTCATTGCTGGAAACCCTGGCGCTAGTCGAGGAAGGGGAGAACTTCGGGTAGGACGATGGCGGGCTTGCGCGATCTGACAACGTTCGTTTCTTCGTGTCCGGTCTTGCGCCATGCCACTATCCGGCCCGGTTCTCTGTCGCTGCCCTGCCAATTTTGAATCGCTCCCATGATGTCACGGCCGCGCCTTCGTGAGCGACTCCTGGCGCTCCTGTTCGGACTGGGAATCGCGCACTTCGTGTCGGGTGGAAACGGGCCGGCCTTCTCCTCCTCGCCCGTTCGGCTCCAGGATTCCGGCCGGGTCTGGGAAGCGCTTCTCTCGCAAGCCGACGCGCTCAACCTGCCGACCCGGTTTCTCAGGCGGCTCCCTCCCGATTTTGTTCGTTTTGAGTTCGAAGATCTGCGCTCCTTCGCGGCCGAATACCATCCCGGTGAGCATCGCATGGTGTTGAACCGTACCCTGTCGTTCAACGCGGCGGGAGGTGCACTGAAGCCTCTCAGCCGGATGACGCATCGTGAATTGCAGACGCTGTACCACGAGTTGTTTCATGCCTATATGGACTATTGGGGCGTGGATGATCGGGGCGGGACAGGCGAAGCCGCCCCCACCCCGGTGATCGACTTTGCGCGCGAACAGCAGCAATGCCGTTATCAGGAAGTGTTGATCACGCCGGTGGTCCAGCGGAAGACCGCGACGGAAACGCGGTTTCTGACCGAGCGGGAATCCTGGGAAGCGCTGAACGAAACCTGGGCGGTCTTTGTGGGGTGGGCTATTTGGACCCATCTCGAGGTGCAGAAGAAGGCGGGGCGGAATCGGAACGTCGACGTGACGAATGAATGGGCGCAACGCCTGAAGAAAGCAGATCGTGATGGAGACTTGCGCGGGTATTATGAGCCGGAGGACCCTGGGGAGAGAGCGGTGACTCATAAGCGGTTTCTGGCTCCCCAATTTCGCATTTCGCCGGACGAAGTCGCATTCCTGATGGATGAGATCTTAGGGCAACAGCGCGAAATGATTCAGAAACTCGTCGCCGTTATGGAGGACAACCGGCGCACACAACCCCTGGGGGGGAAGTGCGGTTCACAGAAACCGAAGTGATCCGTTACGTCAAAGGGAGGGGGGATTCCGGCACAGTCCCGCGGCTGTGTGGCTTAGGTCGCGTGCAGCTTTGACGGATCCATCTTCTGGTGCATCGAGAGGTCTCGGGCGAATTTCGGTCTTGACAAGGTCTCAATCCGTCAATACAATCGGACGTTTCCTAAGCAAGGTGAGCTCCTATTTCCGCAGCAATTCGTCCCCTTCGGAGCGGAAGGAAAGCTGTGGGAGGTGGAGCTTACTCTCTGTTGTGCCGGCCGTGGGGAAGGTAAACCGGTTTCGACAGCCCCGCTGCGAATAGGCTCTCTCGCAAACCGTCACCGACACACATGGGCAGGTACCCAAGTGGACAAAGGGGGCAGACTGTAAATCTGTTGCCATCGGCTTCCAAGGTTCGAATCCTTGCCTGCCCACCAAACCGAGCTTGCTCGACCGGGAGCCCTTATAATGGTTCCGGGCGACCGGAAAAGCACCGCTGTTGAGTTTTAATGGCTTTGTAGGTCTGCCGGCTCGACCCAGTAAATGTACGCGATGGGATAAACACCGCGAGTCGATGGCCTGGGTTTTCGTGCCAGGCGCGCTCGTGACGGCAACCTGAAGCCTATTGATTGTCATGTGTAGCGGTCGGGTAAGACTTCACGTGGGATGATCGTTGGGCGGGCGTAGCTCAGTGGTAGAGTTCCAGCCTTCCAAGCTGGCTGTCGCGGGTTCAAATCCCGTCGCCCGCTCCATACCTTGCTTGGCCCGACCGCGAAGCCATGTGATGGTTCTTGCTGAGCGGATAAGCGCCGCAAGGTCATGGTTCCTTGGCTTGTTGTTCGCTCGACCCGGAGCCATGTCGATGGTCTTGATGACGGGATAAACGCCATACGGCCGAGCCAGCGACGGAACGCGGTTCAAATCCCATTGCCCGCTTCTTAAAGAAAACGTTAAGGCGTGAAACGTTATTCGTGAAGCATGAAGCGCATGAAAGAAAGAGTCCTGGAGATAGCGAGATACGCTTCACGAGTTGTGAACGACGCGAGGCGAAGCTGAAAGGCCCACGTAGCTCAGTTGGCAGAGCACGTCCTTGGTAAGGACGAGGTCACGCGTTCGATCCGCGTCGTGGGCTCCAAACCGAGCTAGCTCGGCCCGGAGCGCTCATTGATAATGCGCGACGGAAAATAGGTGCCTCAAGCATCGGGTTCAGAATTGTTGCTTGCTTGACCGGAAGCAGCGTGGGTTCTTGGCGACCTGATGAACGCCGCAAGTATTCCGGGCTTTTGTCTGGCTGATTTACGACCGGAGCGCTAGCGATGGGCGCCATGAGAGGAGCACTGCAGGGCAATTTTTTGGAAGCCGCATAACCAAAGGGAGTGAAGTATGGCGAAGGCGAAATTTGAGCGGCGGAAGCCCCACGTCAATGTGGGGACGATCGGGCACGTGGACCACGGCAAGACGACGCTGACGTCGGCCTTGACGAAAGTCTGCAGCGACCAGGGCATGGCCAAGTTCGTCAGTTACGACGAAGTGGCCAAGGCCAGCGAGTCGCAGGGCCGGCGCGACCCGACGAAGATTTTGACGATCGCCATTTCGCACGTGGAGTACGAGACCGAGAAGCGCCACTATGCGCACGTGGACTGTCCGGGGCACGCCGACTACGTCAAGAACATGATCACCGGGGCGGCGCAGATGGACGGGGCGATTTTGGTGGTGAGCGCGGCGGACGGGCCGATGCCGCAGACGCGGGAACACATTCTGTTGGCGCGCCAGGTGGGGGTGCCCTACATGGTGGTGTTTTTGAACAAGGCGGACAAGGTGGACGACAAGGAGCTGTTGGACCTGGTGGAGCTGGAGGTGCGGGAGCTGTTGAGCAAGTATGAGTTTCCGGGGGACAAGATTCCGATCATTCAGGGCTCGGCGTTGAAGGCGTTGGAGGGGGATCAGGGGCCGCTGGGGGTGCCGGCGATCTTGAAGTTGTTGGAGGCCATCGACACGTACATTCCGACGCCGGTGCGGCCGATCGACAAGCCGTTTTTGATGCCGATCGAGGACGTGTTCACGATCAGCGGGCGGGGCACAGTGGTGACGGGCCGGTGCGAGCGAGGGGTGGTGAAGGTGGGCGACGAGGTGGAGATCGTGGGGCTGCGGCCGACACAAAAGACGGTGGTGACCGGGGTGGAGATGTTCCGCAAGGTGCTGGACGAGGGACAGGCGGGGGACAACATCGGGGTGCTGTTGCGGGGGACGAAGAAGGAAGAGGTGGAGCGGGGGATGGTGCTGGCGAAGCCGGGGAGCATCACACCGCACACGAAGTTCAAGGCCGAGGTGTATGTATTGACGAAGGAGGAGGGGGGGCGGCACACGCCGTTCTTCAACGGGTATCGGCCGCAGTTCTACTTCCGGACGACGGATGTGACGGGGGTGGTGCAGTTGAATCCGGGGGTGGAGATGGTGATGCCGGGGGACAATGTGAGCATCACGGCGGAGCTGATTTCGCCGATTGCGATGGATCAGGGGCTGCGGTTTGCGATCCGGGAGGGCGGCAAGACCGTCGGCTCGGGCATCGTCACCGAAATCCTGGCGTAATGCGAATGGGGAGCGTAAGGGGCAAGGGATGAGGGGTGAGGAGATGAAATCAGGCACGATGCCATCGCTTCACGCTTCACGCCTCACGCCTTACGAGTAGAAGATGCGCGAAATCATCGATATGGCCTGTTCGGTCTGCAAACAGCGAAATTATTCGACGATGAAGAATAAAAAGAACGACCCGGATCGGCTCGAACGGAAAAAGTTCTGCCGCTTCTGCCGCAAGCACACGTCTCACAAAGAAGTCAAATGACGTGATGCGTGATGCGTAATCCGTGATGGATAGGAAGGGATCGCACGGGCGCGGGTCTTCTTACGCCTCACGCGTTACGGATCACGTGTCACGTCTTCGCAGGGGCATGGTGTTCAACGGCTAGCACGTCGGTCTCCAAAACCGAAGGTCCGGGTTCGATTCCTGGTGCCCCTGCCAAAGCGGGCTGACCTCGCGCAAGCGCTCGCGATGGATCGAGCATAAGGCGCGAGAGGCAGAGTCTGTAAGCGGCGGCTTTCCGTCAACAGGAGTGCATATGTTCAAAAAGCTTTGGGCGTCGGTCGTTGAATTTTTGACCGACGTTCGCGCGGAAGTCAGAAAGGTCTCGTTCCCTACCAGGGGCGAGACGACGGGATCGACCACCGTCGTCATCGTGTTTTGCATCATTATGTCGTTTTATCTCTCCATCGTGGACACGTTCCTTGTTTGGCTCATAAGCAAGATCATATAACGCGAGCACGGTAGAAGGCGGGTCCGGGCTCCGCTCTCGTACGCGTGCGGCTGCTGTTGTTCCCGAGGGAGCGCGATGAATAAAAGCTGGTATGTGATCCATACCTACGCAGGGTTTGAAGGACGCGTCAAGACCAGCCTGATCGAGCGGGCGAACCAGATGGGTTTGACGGACAAGGTCGGTCAGGTGTTGGTGCCGACCGAGGATGTCATCGAGATTAGGGATGGAAAGCGCCGAACTGCACGACGGAAATTCTTTCCGGGCTACGTGCTGGTGGAATTGGAGACGCCTCTCAGCGACGATACTCTGCAGATGATCAAGGAAACACCTAAAGTCACCGGCTTCGTTGGAGGAGGCGCTCAGCCGATACCGCTGACGAACGAGGAAGTCGAATCTCTCCTGAAACAGGTCGATGCGGGCACGGCCGGTCCCAGAGAGCAGATCCGGTTCATCAAAGGAGATAGTGTGCGCATCATCGACGGCCCCTTCCTTGGATTCAACGGCCTGGTAGACGAAGTGGATACCGATCACAACCGGGTCAAGGTCTTGGTCAGCATCTTCGGGCGGTCTACCCCCGTCGAACTCGGTTTCATGCAAGTGGAAAGAATTTGAGAAGAACGGAGTGACCATGGCGAAAGAAGTATCGGCTCAGATCAAGCTCCAGATTCCGGCCGGTAAGGCCAATCCCGCTCCGCCGGTCGGTCCGTCGCTGGGGCAGCACGGCGTCAATATCATGGAGTTCTGCAAGCAGTTCAATGCGAGAACCCAGAAAGAGGGCGACAGCGTCATTCCGGTCGTCATTACGGTCTATAAAGACCGGACATTCACGTTCGTCACCAAAACGCCTCCCGCCTCCGATCTGCTCAAGAAGGCGGCGGGGATCATTAAAGGATCGGGGGTGCCGCACAAGGAAAAGGTGGGGAAGATCACGAGGGCGCAATTGCGCGAAATCGCCCAAAAGAAAATGGCCGACCTGAACGCGGCCGATCTGGAGGGGGCCGTCAAGATCATTGAGGGGACGGCCCGGAGCATGGGTGTGGTAGTTCAAGGCTAGGCGACCGTTTGAGGATCGGGACAAGGGAGTTGCTGGCTATGGGAAAGAAGATGGAGGCGGCGCGGAAAAGGGTGGAGCCACGACCGTACGGACTGAAGGAAGCTGTAGAAGCTGTCAAGCAGTCCGCCTACGCGAAATTCGACGAATCGGTGGATCTGGCGATCAGATTGGGGGTTGATCCGAAGCGATCGGATCAGATGGTTAGGGGAACAACAGTGCTGCCTCACGGTACGGGAAAGAAATTGCGCGTATTGGTATTTGCCAAGGGCGAGAAAGAGCAAGAGGCTCGCCAGGCTGGCGCGGACTATGTGGGGGCCGAGGACCTCATGGAAAAGATCAAGGGCGGATGGATGGACTTCGACTGTGCGATCGCGACCCCCGATCTGATGGCCTCGGTAGGCAAGCTGGGTAAGGTGCTCGGGCCGCGCGGTCTCATGCCGAATCCCAAGACCGGCACGGTCACATTTGAAGTGGGGAAAGCGATCCAGGAAATCAGAAAAGGGCGGGTCGAATACAAGGTCGAGAAAGCCGGCATCGTGCACGTGCCGATCGGCAAGGTCTCCTTCGAAGCGGATCGACTCTTCGAAAATGCGCAGGCGATCCTGGAATCGGTGATGAAGGCCAAGCCGGCCTCCTGCAAGGGCAAATACCTCAAGAGCGTCACAATTTCCAGCACGATGGGGCCCGGGGTGAAGTTGGATACGGCGGCGATTGCGAAGCAATGGAGCTGATCGAGGCGTAAAGCGTGAATCGTAAACCGTCAATCGTGGAATTGCTTGCCTGCAGTGAACGGCTCGCGATGAACGAAATAACGGTTGGGGGGACGGCATGAAGAAGGAAGAAAAAGCGATGGCGGTCGCCGAGTTGAATGAGAAATTCGGCCGTGCCCGCCTCGCGATTCTGACGGAATGCAGCGGGTTGCCGGTGAACCACATGACGGAGCTCCGCAAGCAACTGCGGGGGGTCAAGGCCGAGTACAAGGTGGTCAAGAACACGCTGGCCATCCGTGCCGCCGAAAGGACGATGCTGGCGGAGGCCAAGGCTCACTTCAAGGGCCCGCTGGGCGTGGTGATCGGATACGACGATCCGGTCCTGCCGGCCAAGGTATTACGGGAGTTCATTCAGGCCGAGAAGCGGGACGAGAAGATCAAGATTACGGTCGGCGTGTTGGAGGGCAAGCTCCTCCAAGCGGCGCAACTGGCGGCCGTGGCGAAGTTGCCGAAGAAGGAAGTCTTGATCGCCATGCTGGTTTCGGCCATGCAATGGCCGGTGCGCGGTCTCGTCTATACGCTGAGCGGAGTGTTGCGAGGACTGGTCGGGGTTATCAGTGCCATTCAGGACAAAAAGAAAGGAGAAGGCGACATGCCAACCGCAGAAGGAAAGCTGACGCAGGAAGAGTTGATCAAAGCGATTGAAAGCATGAGTGTGTTGGAGTTGTCGGAACTGGTCAAGGGGTTGGAAACTCGATTCGGCGTCACGGCGGCGGCACCGGTCGCGGTGGCGGCGGCGCCGGCGGCGGGCGGGGCTGCGGCGGCGCCAGCCGAGGAAAAGACCTCATTCGATGTCATTTTGTCCAGCGCGGCCGCGGATAAGAAAATCCAGGTCATCAAGGTCGTCCGCGAGCTCACCAACCTGGGGCTGAAGGAAGCCAAGGACCTTGTGGAAGGCGCGCCGAAACCGGTCAAGACCGGCGTGACAAAGGAAGAAGCCGAGACGATGAAGAAGAAACTCGAGGATAGCGGCGCAAAGGTCGAGGTGAAGTAGGCGAGCGCAACGGTCAATCGTCGTCCGCTGAGCATCTCGGTGTCGCGAACGACGGTCGACCGATGGCGAATGACGCTCCTCTGCAGTGTGACGGTCTAACCTGGAGGACGACGGGAATGGCGGAATCGATGGTCAGCGAGTTCGTCGAGCGGAAGGATTTTTCGCGAATCCGTGCCAGCATCGGAATTCCCGATTTGATCGAGATTCAGAAACGTTCGTACGAGCAGTTTCTCCAGATGGAAGTGGAGCCGGAGCGCCGTGCGGACCAGGGGCTGCAGGCGGCCTTGGCCAGCGTCTTCCCGATCGCGGACTACAACAATACCGCAGTGCTCGAATTCTCCAGTTATTCGCTCGGGACACCGAAGTACGACGTGCGGGAATGTCTCGAGCAGGGCATGACCTACGCCGTCCCCCTGAAGCTGCGGGTCCGGCTGGTCGTCTTCGACAAGGAAGACAAGGGTCTGAAGCGGAAGGTGCTCGACGTGCGCGAGCAGGAAGTGTACGTGGGCGAGCTGCCGCTCATGACGGAGCGCGGCACGTTCATCATCAACGGGACCGAACGCGTCGTGGTGAGCCAGCTCCACCGCTCTCCGGGGGCGTCGTTCACCCACGACAAGGGCCGGACGCATGCGAGCGGCAAGGTGCTCTATTCCGCGCGGATCATTCCGTATCGGGGGTCGTGGCTCGATTTCGAGTTCGACGCCAGGGATATCTTGTACGTGCGCATCGATCGGCGCCGAAAAATGCCGGCGACGATTCTCCTGAAGGCGTTCGGATACTCCGGCGACGACCTCCTGAAGATGTACTACCCGGTGGAGGAAATCCGAGTGGTGAAGGGCAAGCTCCTGCGCAAGCTGGACCCCGAGATCCATCATGGGCTCAAATGCTCCATGGAGGTGACGGAGAAGGGCAGCAGGGAACCGCTGGTACGTGAAGGCGCCAAGCTGACCAAGGCCCTCATTGCGCGGCTGAAGACAGCAGGAGTGAAGGAGATTCCCGTAGCTCCCGGGGAACTCGTCGGCCGCGCCGTGTTGACCGAGTTGGTCGATCCGACCTCGAAAGAAAGGATTCTCGACAAGAATCAGCGGCTCACCGCCGAAATCATCGACAAAATTCTCCGGAGCGACGTCGAGGGATTCAAGGTGATCTACCTCGACACGGCGACGGCCACGCCGGTCATTCTCGACACCCTGGAAATGGAGCGGACGTCCTCGAAAGAAGAGGCGATGGTCGAGATCTACCGGCGGTTGCGCCCCGGTGAGACGCCGTCGGTCGAAACGGCCAAGGCGCTCTTCGAGAATCTTTTCCAGAATCCCAAGCGTTACGATCTGTCGCCGGTCGGGCGGCTCAAACTGAACAAGAAGCTCGGATTGGACCTGCCGCTGGAGCAGCGCACGCTCACCGCGCAGGACATCGTCGAAGTGGTCCGTTATCTGGTGAATCTCAAGATGGGGAAGGGCGAGATCGACGATATCGACCATCTTGGAAACCGGCGCGTCCGCTCGGTCGGCGAGTTGCTGGAGAATCAGTTCCGGTTGGGGCTGGTCCGGATGGAGCGCAGCATCAAGGAGCGGATGAATCTGCTCGACATGGAAACGGTGCTACCGCATGATCTGATCAACGCCAAGCCGGTCGTGGCGGCGATCAAAGAGTTCTTCAGCAGCAGCCAGTTGTCCCAATTCATGGACCAGACCAACCCTCTGGCGGAAATCACGCACAAGCGTCGGCTGTCGGCGTTGGGTCCGGGCGGATTGACACGGGAACGAGCCGGGTTCGAGGTGCGAGACGTTCATCCGTCCCACTACAGCCGCATCTGTCCGATCGAAACGCCGGAAGGTCCGAATATCGGATTGATTACATCGCTGGCCACCTATGCGCGCATCAACGAGTTCGGGTTTATCGAGGCGCCCTATCGGAAAGTGGTGAAAGGGCGCGTGACGGATGACATCGAGTATCTGTCGGCGATCGAGGGCGACAAGTACGTCATCGCGCAGGCCAACTCGAAGGTGGATGCGTCCGGGCGGTTGGTGTCCGAGACGGTCTCCGCGCGCTACGGCGGCGATTTCATCACCGCGACGCCGGACAAGGTCGAATACATGGACGTGTCGCCCAAACAGGTCGTCAGCGTCGCCACGGCGCTGGTGCCGTTCCTGGAACACGACGATGCCAACCGCGCGCTCATGGGCTCGAACATGCAACGGCAGGCCGTGCCGCTGATCAAGTCCGAGGCGCCGCTGGTGGGCACCGGGATGGAAGCGGTCGTCGCCCGGGATTCCGGCTATGTCGTGCAGGCGAAGCGCGACGGCGTCGTGGAAAGCGTGGACGCCACGCGGATCGTGGTGCGGGCCGATTCGAAGGACGGCCGCAAGCGGAACGACGCCGGGCTGGATGTCTACGACCTGATCAAGTTCCAGCGGTCGAATCAGAACACCTGCATCACGCAGACGCCGGTCGTGCGGTTGGGACAGCCGGTCAAGAAGGGCCAGGTGCTGGCGGACGGACCGGCGATCGACCGGGGCGAGCTCGCGCTCGGGAAGAACGTGCTGGTCGCCTTCATGCCCTGGGGCGGCTATAACTTCGAGGACGCGATCCTCATCAGCGAGAAGCTGGTCCGCGAGGACACCTTCACCTCGATCCACATCGAGGAATTCGAGATCGAGGCGCGCGATACGAAGTTGGGCAAGGAAGAGATCACGCGCGATATCCCCAACGTCGGCGAGGAAGCGCTGCGTAACCTCGACGAAAGCGGCATCATCCGCATCGGAGCGGAAGTCAAACCCGGAGACATCCTTGTCGGTAAAGTCACGCCGAAAGGCGAGACGCAGTTGACGCCGGAAGAGAAGCTGCTCCGCGCGATCTTCGGCGAAAAGGCCGGGGACGTCAAGGACACGTCGCTCACGGTCCCGCCCGGCGTGGAAGGCATCGTCGTCGATGTGAAGATCTTCTCCCGCAAAGGGCTGGACAAGGACGAGCGCTCGAAGAGCATTGAGAGCGAGGACGTGATGAAGCTGCAGCGCGATCATCAGGACGAGCTGCGCATCATCGACGAGGAGAAGACCAAGAAGATCCGGAAGCTGTTGTTGGGGAAAGTGGTGGGCCGCGATCTGATGGATCCGGAAACGGGCGATGTCATTCTCAAGAAGAAGGGCAAGCTGACGGCGGACATTCTGAAACGCCTGTCCGACGACGCCGTCCGGCACATTATCTTGAGCGATCCGGACGAACAGAAAGAGCTGGAGGATATCGAGCGGCGGGCCAAGGAGCAGATCGAGATTCTGCAGACGCTGTATGACGAGAAGGTCGGACGCCTGAAGCGCGGCGACGAGCTGCCCCCCGGCGTGATCAAGCTCGTGAAGGTCTATATCGCGATGAAGCGGAAGATCCAGGTCGGCGACAAGATGGCTGGCCGGCACGGCAACAAGGGTGTGGTGTCGCGGGTGCTGCCCGAAGAAGACATGCCGTATCTGCCGGACGGGACGCCGGTGGAGATTGTGTTGAATCCGTTGGGCGTGCCGTCCCGTATGAACGTCGGACAGATTCTAGAGACCCACCTCGGCTGGGCGGCGCACGTGCTGGGCATCAAGGTCTCCAGCCCGGTGTTCGACGGCGCCTCGGAAAAAGAAATCAAGGACTTGCTGAAAAAGGCGAAGCTCCCGACCAGCGGCCAAACCATCCTCATGGACGGGCGGACCGGCGAGCCATTCGGCAGTGCGGTCACGGTCGGGTACATGTACGTCATGAAACTGCACCACCTGGTCGACGACAAGATTCACGCCCGGTCGATCGGGCCTTATTCGTTGGTCACGCAGCAGCCGCTGGGCGGCAAAGCGCAATTCGGCGGCCAGCGGCTCGGCGAGATGGAGGTCTGGGCGCTTCAGGCCTACGGCGCGGCGTCGACGCTGCAGGAGTTCCTCACCGTCAAATCGGACGATGTGCCGGGCCGGTCGCGCATGTACGAAGCGATCGTCAAAGGCGAGCCGTTCCTCGAGCCTGGTCTGCCGGAGTCGTTCAACGTGCTCGTCAAAGAACTGCAGAGCCTCGGTCTCGATGTCGAGCTGGTCAAGGCAAAGGACTGAGAAACCGTGAAACGTGAAGCGCTAAGCGTGAAGCGAAGGGGCCAGAGGGTGACCGGGACCTCGCTTCCCGCACATTACGCGTCACGCATCACCCATCACGGTTAAGAGGAGGGATAAACCTTGGAAGGCGTGTACACCCTGTTCGAAAAGCCGCGCGACTCCGTTTCCTTTGACTCGATGCGGATCCGTATCGCTTCGCCCGAAAAGATTCGGTCGTGGTCCTACGGAGAAGTGAAGAAGCCGGAGACCATCAATTACCGGTCGTTCAAACCTGAAAAAGACGGGTTGTTCTGCGCCAAGATCTTCGGGCCCATCAAGGACTGGGAATGCAACTGCGGCAAGTACAAGCGGATGAAGCACCGCGGCATCGTCTGCGACAAGTGCGGCGTCGAGGTGATCCAGTCCAAAGTCCGCCGCGAACGGATGGGGCACATCGAGTTGGCCGCGCCGGTTGCGCATATCTGGTTCCTCAAGGGCGTGCCCAGCCGGATCGGCACACTTTTGGACATGAGCCTCAAGCATCTCGAAAAAATCCTCTACTTCGAGAGCTATGTGGTCGTCGATCCGGGAACGACCAACCTGAGCGAGAAGGAACTCCTGACCGAAGACAGGCTGCGCGCGCTTCAGCAGGAATACGGATCCGGCGCCTTCAAAGCCGGAATCGGCGCCGAGGCGATCCGGGAGCTGCTGAAGAAGATCGACATTAATGCGTTGTGGGACGACCTCCATGTGAAAGCCAAGACCTCGACCTCAGCCGCTCTAAAGAAGAAATACGCGAAGCGGCTCAAGGTGATCGAGGCCTTCCGGAAATCGGGCAACAAGCCCGAGTGGATGATCATGGACGTGATCCCCGTTCTTCCGCCCGAGCTGCGGCCGCTGGTGCCACTGGACGGCGGACGCTTCGCCACGTCCGATCTGAACGACCTGTACCGGCGCGTGATCAACCGGAACAACCGGCTGAAGCGGCTGATCGAGCTCAAAGCGCCCGGCGTGATCATCCGCAACGAGATGCGGATGCTCCAGGAGGCCGTCGATGCGCTGTTTGACAACGGCCGGCGCGGGCGCGCGATCCGCGGCCCCAACAAGCGGCCGTTGAAGTCGCTCAGCGACATGCTGAAAGGCAAGCAAGGGAGGTTCCGCCAGAACCTGCTCGGGAAGCGTGTCGATTATTCCGGTCGGACGGTGATCGTGGTGGGGCCGGAACTGCGGCTGCACCAGTGCGGGCTGCCCAAGAAAATGGCTCTGGAGCTGTTCAAGCCGTTCATCTTCCACAAGCTGGAGGAGCGGGGCGCCGCGACCACCATCAAGAGCGCCAAGCGCCTGGTCGAGAAGGAACGGCCTGAAGTGTGGGACGTGCTCGACGAGGTGATTCGGGAACACCCGGTTCTGCTGAACCGCGCGCCGACGCTGCACCGGCTGGGCATCCAGGCGTTCGATCCCGTGCTGGTCGAAGGCAAGGCCATCCGGCTGCACCCGCTGGTCTGTGCGGCCTTCAACGCGGACTTCGACGGCGACCAAATGGCGGTCCATGTGCCGCTTTCGGTGGAGGCGCAGGTCGAAGCGCGCGTGCTCATGATGTCGATCAACAACATCCTCTCGCCCGCCAACGGGAGGCCGATTGCGGTGCCGTCTCAGGACATGGTGCTCGGCTGCTACTGGCTGACCAAAGAGCGGATCGGCGCCAAGGGCGAAGGGAAGATCTTTGGTTCGCCCGAGGAAGTCCGTATCGCGTACGACGCCGGGGAGGTCGAAGAACATGCGCGGATCAAGGTGCGGATCGCAGGCTCCCTCGTGCAGACGACCGTCGGTCGCGTGATCCTGGGCGAGATCCTGCCGCCGTCCATTCCGTTTACGCAGGCCAACCAGTTGATGACCAAGAAGGAGATGACCAAGCTGATCGACGCGGTGTACCGCCAGGCCGGCCATCGCGAGACGGTCGTATTCTTGGACAAGATCAAGGACTTGGGATTCCACTACGCTACGAAAGCCGGAGTGTCGATCTGCATCGACAACATGCACATCCCGACCAAGAAAGAAGACTTGATCAGTAAAGCCCAGCGCGAAGTGAACGAGATCGAAAAGCAGTACGCGGAAGGGCTTATCACCAACGGCGAGCGGTACAACAAAGTCATCGACATCTGGGCGCATGTCACCGAGCAGGTCGCTGGCGAAATGATGAAGGAGTTGGGCGGCGGCGGCGATCCGGGCAAGCCCGAGTCCTTCAATCCGATTTTCATGATGGCGGATTCGGGGGCGCGAGGCAGTTCCCAGCAGATCCGGCAGTTGGGCGGCATGCGCGGTTTGATGGCGAAGCCGTCCGGTGAAATCATTGAAACGCCCATCACCGCCAACTTCCGCGAAGGTCTGACGGTGCTGCAGTACTTCATTTCGACTCACGGAGCCAGAAAGGGATTGGCGGACACCGCCTTGAAGACCGCCAACTCCGGATACCTCACGCGCCGACTCGTGGATATCGCACAGGATGTGATCGTCAGCGAAGAGGATTGCGGGACGAACGACGGCATCACGGTGACGGCGCTGGTCGAGGGCGGCGAAATCATCCAACCCATCGAGGAGCGCATCCTCGGGCGGTTGGCCGCGGACGATATCCGCGATCCGGTCACCGGCGAGATCATCGTGAAGTTCAACGAGGAAATCGACGAGGAGCGGACCAGGAGCATCGTCGAGGCTGGCGTGGATCGCGTGAAGATCCGCTCGGTGCTCACGTGTCAATCGCGACGCGGCGTCTGCCGGCGATGCTACGGCCGGGACCTGGCCCGCGGCCGATTGGTCGAGAAGGGCGAGCCGGTCGGTGTGATCGCGGCGCAGTCCATCGGCGAGCCGGGCACGCAGTTGACGATGAGAACCTTCCATATCGGCGGAACCGCGAGCAAAGTGGTGGAGCAGACGGTGCTCGAGGCCAAGCACGCCGGCGTGATGAAATTCATGAGCTTCGATGCGAAGAAGAACGCAGATGTGCACAACGCCGGTATCGCCGTCCGGAACAAGGAGGGCGAGTGGGTGGTGATGAACCGCAACGCGAAGATCGCGATCGTCGATGAGACGGGGCGCGAGCGCGAGAAGTATCCCGTGGTGTACGGCGCCAAGATCAAGGTCAAAGACGGCGACCGGGTCGAAGTGGGGCAGAAGCTCGTCGAGTGGGACCCATATTCGTTGCTCATTCTGACCGAGGTCGGCGGCCGGGTGGCTTATGGCGACATCGTCGAAGGCGTCACCATGAAAGAGGAGTTCGACGAAGTCACCGGCCTTTCCCGCAAAGTGGTCATCGAACACACCGGCGCCACGCTTCGACCGCGCATCTCCATCAAGGATGACAGCGGGAAAACGGCGAAGACCTCAGGCGCGACGACGGCCGCCCGCTATCTGCTTCCGGTCGGAGCGCACATCCTGGTGGAGAAGGGGGCGATGGTGCATCCCGGCGATGTCCTGGCCAAGATTCCGCGCGAGACGACCAAGACCAAGGACATCACCGGGGGCTTGCCGCGCGTGGCGGAGCTGTTCGAGGCGAGGAAGCCGAAGGAACAAGCCGTCATCAGCGAGATCGACGGAGAAGTGTCCTACGGCGGCTTTGTGAAGGGGATGCGCAAGGTCATCGTGGACAACAAGATGGGCGACGTGAAGGAATATTTCATCCCCAAGGGCAAGCATGTGAACGTGCACGAGGGCGATTGGGTCCGCGCCGGAGAGCCGTTGATGGACGGATCGGCCAACCCGCACGACATTCTAGACGTGCTGGGACCGAAGGAGTTGCAGAAATATCTGGTCGATGAAGTGCAGGACGTCTATCGGCTGCAGGGCGTGTCCATCAACGACAAGCACATCGAGATTATCGTCCGGCAGATGCTCCGCAAGGTCCGGATCGAAGATCCGGGAGACACGGAGTTCCTGCCCGGCAGCCAAGTCAGCAAATGGGTTTTTGAAGAAGAGAATGAACGGATTCTGGCGAAAGGCGGCAAGCCGGCGCTCGGCAAGCCGGTGCTGCTCGGGATCACGAAGGCGGCGCTCACGACCGACAGCTTTATTTCGGCCGCGTCCTTCCAGGAAACGACCCGAGTGCTGACCGAAGCGGCGATCAACGGGCGCGAAGACAATCTGCTGGGTCTCAAAGAGAACGTGATCGTGGGGCGGCTGATCCCAGCGGGAACCGGGTTCGAAGAATATCGCGACACGTTCGTCATCAGCGCCAAGCCTGAAGCGCAACTTCCGAGCGCGGCGGAAGAGCCGGTGGCGATCGGGCAGGAGGGCGCCGGGTCGGCGCCAACGGATGCGGCGCGTTCGTAAGGACGTTCTGTATAAGCCAGTCTTGACAGTGAAGAAGTCCCTCATTATAATCCCGCGGCTTCGGTCGCGAACGATCGACGCGTGAGCGCCAAGGCGAGGTGAGGCCTCTCGATGCCGACTATTAATCAACTTGTCCGCAAGGGAAGAGCGTTGGCAAAGGGCAAAACGAAAAGCCCTGCGCTCAAGGCATGCCCGCAAAAGCGCGGGGTCTGCCTCCGGGTGTATACCTCGACGCCGAAGAAGCCGAACTCGGCGCTTCGGAAAGTAGCCCGCGTCCGCCTGACGAACGGTATGGAGGTCACAACCTATATCCCCGGCGTCGGGCACAATTTGCAGGAGCACTCCATTGTGCTCGTCAGAGGCGGCCGGGTGAAGGATCTGCCGGGCGTGCGGTATCACATCGTGCGCGGAGCGCTCGACGCGGTCGGCGTCGCGGATCGAAAGCAAGGGCGGTCGAAGTACGGAGCGAAACGGCCCAAATGAGAAACCGAAGGCTGACAGCGAATAGCTGAGAGGTCTGCAAAGGAGATCATGCCCAGAAGTCCGTTTCATGGTCACAGGGAAACGCTGCCCGATACGCGGTACCGGGACAAGCTGGTCGGCAAATTCATCAATATGCTGATGTCGCGCGGCAAGAAGAGCACCGCGGAACGGATCTGCTACGGAGCGTTCGATCTGATCCAGGAGAAAACCGGCGGCGATCCCTTGAAGGTCTTTCGGGCGGCGATCGACAACGTCAAGCCGGTGGTGGAAGTTAAATCCCGCCGGGTCGGAGGGGCCTCGTACCAGGTTCCGGTCGAGATTCGCCCTGTCCGCAGGCTGTCGCTTGCGCTCAGGTGGATCTCCGAGTACTCCCAAGCGCGGGGCGGGAAGAGTATGGCGGAAAAACTTGCGGCTGAGCTCCTCGACGCCTCGAACAACACCGGCGCGTCGGTCAAGAAGCGGGAGGACGTGCATCGAATGGCTGAGGCGAACAAGGCCTTCGCCCACTATCGCTGGTAATACGATTCTGTGCTGCAGTCGGGCCGTGCTGCGATTCGCAGGCGAGTGCCCCCTGTGTCGCAGCATGTTTCTCTTGGGCCATGATTGCAGCACGGTTCTTTTTTTGAGGGATCACTTGGCTAGACCGGCTCCATTAGAGAAAACGCGGAACATCGGCATCATGGCGCACATCGATGCCGGAAAGACGACGACGACGGAGCGGATCCTGTTTTATACGGGCCTGACGCACCGGATGGGTGAGGTCCACGAGGGCGCGGCCACGATGGACTGGATGGAGCAGGAGCGCGAGCGCGGCATTACCATCACGTCAGCCGCCACCACCTGCTTCTGGCGCGATCACCGCATCAACATCATTGATACGCCGGGGCATGTGGACTTTACGATCGAGGTCGAGCGGTCGCTCCGCGTGCTCGATGGGGCTGTGGCGGTGTTCGATTCGGTCCAGGGGGTCGAGCCGCAGTCCGAGACGGTGTGGCGGCAGGCGGACAAATATCGGGTTCCGCGGATCGCGTTCATGAACAAGATGGATCGCATCGGGGCCGACTTCTACGCCAGCGTTCAATCGATCATCGATCGCCTCGGCGCCAATCCGGTGCCGATTCAGATTCCGGTCGGGCGCGAAGCGGAGTTCCGTGGGTCCGTGGATTTGGTTTCGATGAAGGCCTATTTCTACGACGACGAGACTCTGGGGGCCAAATATAAGATCGAGGAAATCCCGTCCGATTTGGTCGATCTCGCCAAAGAATATCGCGAGAAGCTGATCGAGGCCGTCGCCGAGTTCGACGAGCAGGTGCTGGAAAAATATCTCAACGGCCATTCGCTGACCGAAGAAGAAATCCGCCGGGCGACCAGGGCGGGGACGATCGCGATGAAAATCACGCCGGTGCTGTGCGGCTCGGCGTTCAAGAACAAGGGCGTCCAGCAGCTCCTTGACGGCGTGGTCGATTACCTTCCTTCTCCGCTCGATATTCCGCCGGTGGTCGGAGTCGATCCTGCGACCAATAAAGAAGTGCAGAGACGCGCGAGCGACTCGGAGCCCTTTTCTGCACTGGCCTTCAAGATCATGACCGATCCCTTTGCCGGTCAGTTGACGTATTTCCGCGTCTATTCGGGAACGGTCAGGACGGGCGTATCCGTGCTGAACGTAACCAAGGGCGTAAAAGAGCGGATCGGCCGCCTCCTGAAGATGCACGCGAATAAGCGTGAGGACATCGATGCGGCCTATGCGGGCGACATCGTCGCCGCGGTCGGGCTCAAGAGCGCGACCACCGGGGATACGTTGTGCGATGAAAAGCAGCCGGTGTTGCTTGAGGTGATGAAGTTTCCCGAACCGGTGATCGCGATGGC
This sequence comes from Nitrospirota bacterium, assembly GCA_040755395.1. Classification (NCBI taxonomy): domain Bacteria; kingdom Pseudomonadati; phylum Nitrospirota; species Nitrospirota bacterium. The sequence continues at coordinate 2,150 of JBFMAX010000025.1, read as the reverse complement.
TATCGAGCCGAAGACGAAACAGGATCAGGAAAAGCTCGGGTTCTCGCTGCAGAAGCTGGCACAGGAAGATCCGTCGTTCCGCGTGCGGACCGACGAGGAAACGGGTCAGACCATCATCGCCGGCATGGGCGAACTGCATTTGGAGATCATCGTCGATCGCCTGCTGCGCGAGTTCAAGGTCGAGGCTAACGTCGGGAAGCCGGAGGTGGCCTTCCGCGAGACGATCAGGCGGAGGGCGGAGGCGGAGGCGAAGTATATCAAGCAGACCGGTGGGCGCGGCCAATACGGGCATGTCGTATTGGCGGTCGAGCCTTCCGAGCCCGGCGCCGGCTTCGAATTCGTCAACAAGATCGTCGGCGGAGCCATTCCCAGGGAGTACATCCCGGCGGTGGAAAAGGGAGTCCGAGAGCGGATGGAGACGGGTGTGCTGGCCGGGTATCCGATGAGGGATGTCCGTGTCACCCTTCTGGACGGCTCCTATCACGAAGTCGACTCGAATGAAATGGCTTTTAAGATCGCCGCCTCGATAGGCTTTCAGGACGCGTGCAAGAAGGCGGACCCGGTGTTGCTGGAGCCGATTATGAAGGTCGAGGTCCTGGTTCCCCAGGAGTATATGGGCGACGTGATCGGCAACCTCAACGGGCGGCGGGGCAAGATCCAGGGCATGAAGGTGCGCGCCGGGTCTCAGGCGATCGAGGCGGCGGTCCCGCTCAGCGAAATGTTCGGGTACGCCACGGACTTGCGGTCGCGAACGCAAGGCCGTGCGACGTACAGTATGGAATTCGACCGATACGAACAGGTCCCAAAGCAAATCGCCGAAGCCATCATCGCCAAGTATCGAGGCGAATGATGTCGGGCATGGCGGCGAGGCTGAACGATTGACAGGTATTCGAAATGGATCGGGTTCCGTAAGCGAGAAGTCAGAAAGGGGAGGGTTGGGAAATGGCGAAGGCGAAATTTGAGCGGCGGAAGCCCCACGTCAATGTGGGGACGATCGGGCACGTGGACCACGGCAAGACGACGCTGACGTCGGCCTTGACGAAAGTCTGCAGCGACCGGGGCATGGCCAAGTTCGTCAGTTACGACGAAGTGGCCAAGGCCAGCGAGTCGCAGGGCCGGCGCGACCCGACGAAGATTTTGACGATCGCCATTTCGCACGTGGAGTACGAGACCGAGAAGCGCCACTATGCGCACGTGGACTGTCCGGGGCACGCCGACTACGTCAAGAACATGATCACCGGGGCGGCGCAGATGGACGGGGCGATTTTGGTGGTGAGCGCGGCGGACGGGCCGATGCCGCAGACGCGGGAACACATTCTGTTGGCGCGCCAGGTGGGGGTGCCCTACATGGTGGTGTTTTTGAACAAGGCGGACAAGGTGGACGACAAGGAGCTGTTGGACCTGGTGGAGCTGGAGGTGCGGGAGCTGTTGAGCAAGTATGAGTTTCCGGGGGACAAGATTCCGATCATTCAGGGCTCGGCGTTGAAGGCGTTGGAGGGGGATCAGGGGCCGCTGGGGGTGCCGGCGATCTTGAAGTTGTTGGAGGCCATCGACACGTACATTCCGACGCCGGTGCGGCCGATCGACAAGCCGTTTTTGATGCCGATCGAGGACGTGTTCACGATCAGCGGGCGGGGCACAGTGGTGACGGGCCGGTGCGAGCGAGGGGTGGTGAAGGTGGGCGACGAGGTGGAGATCGTGGGGCTGCGGCCGACACAAAAGACGGTGGTGACCGGGGTGGAGATGTTCCGCAAGGTGCTGGACGAGGGACAGGCGGGGGACAACATCGGGGTGCTGTTGCGGGGGACGAAGAAGGAAGAGGTGGAGCGGGGGATGGTGCTGGCGAAGCCGGGGAGCATCACACCGCACACGAAGTTCAAGGCCGAGGTGTATGTATTGACGAAGGAGGAGGGGGGGCGGCACACGCCGTTCTTCAACGGGTATCGGCCGCAGTTCTACTTCCGGACGACGGATGTGACGGGGGTGGTGCAGTTGAATCCGGGGGTGGAGATGGTGATGCCGGGGGACAATGTGAGCATCACGGCGGAGCTGATTTCGCCGATTGCGATGGATCAGGGGCTGCGGTTTGCGATCCGGGAGGGCGGCAAGACCGTCGGCTCGGGCATCGTCACCGAAATCCTGGCGTAATG
>JBFMAX010000024.1 GCA_040755395.1 Nitrospirota bacterium | reverse complement strand
GCAGCCTCTTCGCTCCAGCGGGCCAGGATTTCGTCATCGCTCCAGCCCTTGGCGGTGAGGTAGGCGTAGTCGTCGGCGTCGTAGTTGCTGTGGGTGAGGATGGCGCGGGTGGGTTTCATGCTGTGCTCCTTGGCGTGGATGGTTGCGACACCCGTATGAACGCGCTGCCGGCGCGGGAAGCCAAGCGTTTTCTGCTTGGCTTCCCATTCCGATTGAATCACGCGATCCGGTAGATGCGCTCGCCGCCCTCGGGCTTGTCCGAGGTGATGGTCAGCCCCAGCTTCTTCTTGAAGGCGTTGGCAAAGGTGCCGCGCACCGTGTGCGCCTGCCAGCCGGTGAGTTCGCAGATCTGGCGCACCGTCGCGCCCTCCGGGCGCCGGAGCATCGCGATGACTTGGGCCTGCTTGCTGTTCTCGCGGGTGCGGGGCTTGGTCTCGGCGCGCTGCGGTGCCCAGGTGGCTTCGGCGGCTGCGACCTCCGCCTCGAGATCCGTGTTTGCCTCCACCGGCGCCGGCGCGGGACGCGGGCGCCCCAGGGCCTCGTAACCGTCGGCGGCGACAAACCAGTCGGGACCAATGGTGGTGATCAGGGCCCGATTGCAGAGGCCGTCCAGCACCTTCTTGCGGGCGCCGCCTTTCACGTTGTCGGGGAACCACTCGATCTTGCCACCGGTGTGCTCGACGGCGTAGGCCAGGATGGCGTGCTGGGCGGGGGTGAGTTGGATGGTGCTCATTCGATGCTCCTTCGTGGTGGTTGATGGTGTTGTCATGAACGCGCTGTTCGCGACTGAAGCCAAGCGCTTTTCGCTGCTTTCTCAGCCCTGTCCCGCGGCCTGCCGGCCCGCCTGGTAGGCGGCCATCAAGGCGCTCTTGACGGCCCAGACGCTGACCTCGTGGAAGTCCAGCCGGTCGCTGTTGCGGGTTTCCAGGGTGTCGATGAACAGGTGATCCAGCGCGATCTGCTGCAGTTGCCGGTCGATGTCCTTTTCGGCTTGCTCGGTCATGTGCTTCTCCTCGGGGTGTCGTTGATGGTGATGACATGAACGCGCTGTTCCCGAGCGAAGCCAAGCGGAATCCGAGCGGGACGGCGCCAATGCTTGATGGAGACCATGGGACTGTCGATTCGCGCCTACGCCCGCCACCGTGGGGTGTCGGACACCGCCGTACACAAGGCCATTCGCGCCGGGCGCATCACGCCCGAGGCGGACGGCACGATCGATCCGGACAAGGCCGACCGCGACTGGGCAAGGAACTCCGAGCCGCCCAAGGAAGGAACGAGCGCCAAAGCCGCGAAGGTGCGGGTGTCGGACGATCCGGCCCCGAACCTCGCCGCCGGGCTACCCGCGGGCGGCACCTCGCTCTTACAGGCGCGCACGGTCAACGAGGTGGTCAAGGCGCAGACCAACAAGGTGCGCCTCGCCCGCCTCAAGGGCGAGCTGGTCGATCGCAACCAGGCCATCGCCCACGTGTTCAAGCTCGCGCGCACCGAGCGCGACGCTTGGCTCAACTGGCCGGCGCGGATCTCGGCGCAGATGGCGGCCCGGCTCGGCGTGGACGCGCACACGCTGCACGTCGCGTTGGAGGCGGCGGTGCGCGAGCACCTCGCCGAGCTCGGTGAACTGAAGGTCCGCGTCGATTGATGAAACACATCCCTGTGTTTCACCCTGCCGGGCGCGCTGGCGCGCGTCCAAATTCGTTCCCGACGAATTTGTGATGGACGACTTCGTCTACGAGGGCTTCGACGCCATCGAGCGCGCCTGGCGCGAAGGACTGACGCCCGATCCGCTGCTCTCCGTCTCCGAGTGGGCCGACCGGCACCGGATGCTCTCCAGCAAGTCCTCGGCCGAGCCGGGCCGCTGGCGCACCAGCCGCACGCCGTATCTCAAGGCGATCATGGACTGCCTGTCGCCGACCTCGCCGGTCGAGCGCGTGGTGTTCATGAAAGGCGCACAGGTGGGCGCCACGGAAACCGGCTCGAACTGGATCGGCTACGTCATCCACCACGCGCCTGGGCCGATGATGGCGGTCTGGCCCACCGTGGAGATGGCCAAGCGCAACTCCAAGCAGCGCATCGACCCGCTGATCGAAGAGTCGCCGGTGCTCTGCGAACTCATCGCTCCGGCGCGTTCGCGCGACTCGGGCAACACCATCCTCGCCAAGGAGTTTCGTGGCGGCGTGTTGGTGATGACCGGCGCGAACAGCGCGGTGGGCCTGCGCTCGATGCCGGTGCGCTATCTCTTTCTCGACGAGGTGGACGCCTACCCGCTCGACGTCGAGGGCGAAGGCGATGCGATCTCGCTCGCCGAGGCGCGCACGCGCACCTTCGCGCGGCGCAAGATCTTCATCGTCTCGACGCCGACCATCGCCGGGGCGAGCGCCGTCGAGCGCGAGTACGAGGCATCCGACCAGCGCCGCTACTTCGTGCCGTGCCCGCACTGCTCCCACCGCCAGTGGCTGCGCTTCGAGCAGCTGCGTTGGGAGAGGGGCCGGCCGGAGACGGCGGCCTATGTGTGCGAGTCCTGCGATACGCCCATCGCCGAGCATCACAAGACCTGGATGCTGGAGCACGGCGAGTGGCGCGCGATGGCGCCGGAGAACGGCGTCAAGACGGCGGGCTTCCATCTCTCGTCGCTCTACAGCCCGGTGGGCTGGCGTTCGTGGCGCGACATCGCGAGCGCGTGGGAGAGTGCGGTCAGCAAGGAGTCCGGCTCGGCCGCCGCGATCAAGACCTTCAAGAACACCGAGCTCGGCGAGACTTGGGTCGAGGAAGGCGAAGCGCCCGACTGGCAGCGCCTGATCGAGCGGCGGGAGGACTACCGCATCGGCACGGTCCCCATGGGCGGCCTGCTGCTGGTGGGCGGTGCCGACGTGCAGAAGGATCGCATCGAGACCTCGATCTGGGCCTTCGGGCGCGGCAAGGCGTCCTGGCTCGTCGAGCACCGCGTGCTGATGGGCGACACCGCGCGGGATGCGGTATGGAAGCGGCTGTCCGAGCTGATCGACGAGACCTGGACGCACGAATCCGGCAACCAGGTTCCGCTGGCGCGCTTCGCGCTCGACACCGGCTTCGCCACGCAGGAGGCCTACGCCTTCGTGCGTACCGTGCGTGACTCGCGCCTGATGGCGATCAAGGGTGTCCCGCGCGGCGCGGCCCTGATCGGCACGCCCACCGCCGTCGATGTGTCGCAGGGCGGCAAGAAGCTGCGCCGGGGCATCAAGGTGTACTCGGTCGCAGTGGGGCTCGCCAAGCTCGAGTTCTACAACAACCTGCGCAAGAGTGCGGATGTGGCCGACGACGGCACCACGTCGATTTATCCGCCAGGCTTCGTCCACCTGCCCAAGGTCGATGCCGAGTACGTCCAGCAGCTCTGCGCCGAGCAGCTGATCACCCGCCGTGACCGCAACGGCTTTCCGGTGCGGGAGTGGCAGAAGCTGCGCGAGCGCAACGAGGCGCTGGACTGCTACGTGTACGCCCGCGCCGCCGCGGCGGCGAGCGGTCTCGACCGCTTCGAGGAGCGCCACTGGCGCGAGCTGGAAAGACAACTGGGCATCGCCGCACCGCCCGAGCAGGACGAACACACCGTAACCGCAGAAGACGCCCCCGACTCCGGGGGCGTCGTCGTTTCGGGCCGACGCATCCGGCGCCGGTCCGTCGTCAAGAGTCGCTGGATGAGCTGAAGATGATCTTGGAAGGCACCTACCGCAACCCGACCACCGGTCGAGACGAAATCCGCTGCATCCGTTGTGATGCGTCGGGACACATGATGGGCGTACCGGCCCTCGCTTCCGCCTTCGCGGTGGGAGCCCTGTCCGCCGATGGCTCCGTCACCACCGACGCGGTCGATCTGGGTGAGGAGCACGGCTACACATTGCTGCTGGCTCGTAAGAGCGGCGTCGCCTCGAAGCAGGAAGCGATGGAGATCCAGAGCTCGATCGACGGCGTGCGTTGGTTGCCCGCGGCTGGCATCCATCCGGATGCGAATGTCGCCTGGTACGAACCCAACGGCGGCAGCGATTACTTCACCGTCCAGGGCCGTCCCGTCGGACGCTTCGTCCGCATCGTGTTTCAGAACGGCAATACGGCCCAGACCGAGCTGGTGCTCGAGCTGGCCGCATTGGCGGGTGTCTGACCATGGCCTACACGGCGGCCGATCGCGAGGCGCTGGAGCGGGCATTGGCGCGCGGCGAGCGGCGCGTCACCTTCGGCGACAAGACGGTGGAGTACCGCTCGGTGGAGGAACTGCGCGCGGCGCTGCGCGAGGTGGATGCGGCTCTCGCCCGCGAGGCGGGCCGACCCAAGCTGCGCCAGATCCGGGTCACCACGGGCAAGGGGCTGTGATGCAAAACATCCCTGTTTTGCCCCCTGACGGGCGCGCTGGCGCGCGTCCAAAACCTCTCCCGGAGGTTTTGTGATGGGCTTCTGGAGCCGCCTCAAGCTCGCCTTCGGCGCGACCCCCACCTACGACGGCGTGGGCGCCGCGCGCCGCTCGCTCGCCTGGATGCCGGGCAACCCCGGCGCGGTGGCCGCGCTGCTCACGACGCAGACGGAACTGCGCGCCAAGAGCCGTGACCTGGTGCGCCGCAACGCTTGGGCGGCCGCCGGCATCGAGGCCTTCGTGGCCAACGCCATCGGCACCGGCATCAAGCCGCAGTCGATGGTCGAGGACCCGGGCCTGCGCGAGACGGTCCAGGCCCTCTGGCGCGACTGGACCGAGGAGGCCGATGCCCAGGGGCTGACCGACTTTTACGGCCTGCAGGCCCTGGCCTGCCGCGCCATGCTCGAAGGCGGCGAGGCGCTGGTGCGGCTGCGCTACCGGCGGCCGGATGACGGGCTGGCGGTGGCACTCCAGATCCAGGTGCTGGAGCCCGAGCACCTGCCGGTGACGCTCAATCGCCTTGCCGACAACGGCAACGTGATCCGCGCCGGCATCGAGTTCGACCGGCTCGGCCGGCGCGTGGCCTACCACCTGTACCGCTCGCACCCGGAGGACGGCCTGCTCGCGCCCATGTCCGCTGGCGGCGGCATGGAGACGGTGCGCGTGCCCGCCTCCGAGATCGTGCATCTGTTTCGGCCCTTGCGTCCCGGGCAGATCCGCGGCGAGCCCTGGCTCGCGCGGGCCTTGGTGAAGCTCAACGAGCTCGATCAGTACGACGACGCGGAACTCGTGCGCAAGAAGACCGCCGCCATGTTCGCCGGCTTCGTCACCCGCGACCAGCCGGAGGATGCCCTGATGGGCGAAGGGCCGGCCGATGCCGCGGGGGTGGCGCTGGCGGGGCTGGAGCCGGGCACCCTGCAGATCCTCGAACCGGGCGAGGACGTGAAGTTCTCGCAGCCGGCCGACGTGGGCGGCTCCTACGCCGAGTTCATGCGTCAGCAGTTTCGCGCGGTGGCCGCCGCGATGGGCGTGACCTACGAGCAGCTCACGGGCGACCTCACCCAGGTGAACTACTCCTCCATCCGCGCGGGGCTGCTGGAGTTTCGCCGCCGCTGCGAGGCGATCCAGCACGGCGTCATCGTCCACCAGCTCTGCCGCCCGGTGTGGCGCGCGTGGATGGCGCAGGCGGTGCTGGAGGGACGGCTCAAGCTCCCCGGCTTCGCCCGGGACGCCGCGCGGCGCCGCGCCTGGCTCGCCTGCAAGTGGATTCCCCAGGGCTGGCAGTGGGTCGATCCGCAGAAGGAGTTCAACGCGATGCTCACCGCGATCCGGGCGGGGCTCTTGTCCCGCTCGGAGGCGGTGTCCTCCTTCGGCTACGACGCCGAGGACGTGGATCGGGAGATCGCCGCCGACAACGCCCGCGCCGATGCGCTCGGCCTCGTCTTCGATTCCGACCCGCGCCACGACCGCAACCCACCCGCGGCGGCCTCCGACCCGGTGCCGCCGCAAGACATCCAGGACCTCTGACATGCAGCTCGTACACCTGGCGTCCCGTCTCTACGGGACGCCGCTTCTCATCGCGCGTTCGAAGCTGGACGTGATCCTCTCCGTGCTCGGTCCCCGCATCGGTCTGCCCGACCTGGAAGCCGCCGTACCGGCGGTGATGCCCGCGAGCCCGGAGGTGGCGGCACCGCCCGGCATCGCCGTGATCCCGATCCACGGCACGCTGGTGCGCCGCACCCTGGGGCTGGAGGCCGCCTCCGGCCTCATGAGCTACGGCGAGATCGGCGCCCGTCTGGATGCCGCGCTCGCCGACCCTGCCGTGTCCGGCATTCTGCTCGACGTGGACTCCCCCGGCGGCGAGGCGGGCGGCGTGTTCGAGCTCGCCGAGCGCATCCGTGCGATTGATGCCGTGAAACCGGTCTGGGCGATCGCCGCCGACTCCGCCTTCTCGGCCGCCTACGCCATCGCCTGCGCCGCCTCGCATCTCGCCGTCACGCGCACCGGCGGTGTGGGCTCGGTCGGGGTCATCGCCATGCACGTCGACCAGTCGGTCCGCGACGCCCAGCAGGGCTATCGCTACACGGCGATCACCGCCGGCCGGCACAAGAACGACTTCTCGCCCCACGAGCCGCTGGACCACGAGGCTTTGGTGCGCCTCCAGGCGGAGGTGGATCGCCTCTACGGCCTGTTCGTCGGGCATGTGGCGGCGATGCGCGGACTGGACCCCGACGCCGTGCGTTCCACGGAGGCCGGGCTCTTCTTCGGCGAGGAGGCGATAGGCAGCAGGCTCGCCGACGCCGTGGCGAGCCGCGACCAGCTGCTCGCCGTCTTCGCGACCTTCTTGAACCCGCAGGGCCGTTCGCGGAACCCGGCCCCCCGCACCCGTCCCGGTTCCGCGTACGCCAAACAGGAGAACGACCCGATGCAATCCACCGATTCGACCCCCGAAACCCCCGAAACCCCCCAGACGACGCTCGTCGCCGCTGCTGCCTCCGCGGCGCCCGTGCCCGAGACGCCCGCCACCGCTGCGGACCGGCGCGAGGCCGTGGCCATCGCCGAGCTGTGCCAGCTCGGCGGCTGCCCGGAGCGCACCGCCGAGTTCCTGGCCGCAGGCCTCTCGGAAACCGATGTCCGCTGCGCGCTGCTCGCCGCCCGTGCCCATGTCCCCGAGATCGGCTCGGCGATCCATCCGGATGCCCACGCCGCGCACCGCGCATCCCCCGAACACAACCCGCTGATCAAGGCGGTCAAGCAGCTTGCCGGAAAGGAGTGAACCATGCCGACCCTAGTTGAACCGATGAACCTGGGCGACCTGCTGAAGTACGAGGCGCCCAACCTGTACTCGCGCGACCCGGCCACCGTCGCCGCCGGCCAGAGCCTCGTCCTGGGCAGCGTCGTCGGCCGTGAGACCGCCACAAACAAGCTGAAGGCGCTCGATCCGACCGCCACCGACGGCACCGAGCTGCCCGCCGGCGTGCTGATCGTCGACGCAGACGCCACCGCCGCCGACCTCGATGCGGTCATCGTCGCGCGCCACGCCATCGTCGCCCGCCATGTGCTGGTCTGGCCTGCCGGTATCACGCCCGCGCAGCAGTCCGCCGCCATCGCCGCCCTCGAAGCGCGCGGCATCCTCGTTCGTGAAGGAGCCTGACCATGCAGAATCCCTTTTCCAACCCCGCCTTCTCGATGGCGAGCCTCACCGCCGCCATCAACCTGATCCCCAACCGCTACGGGCGGCTGGAGACCCTGGACCTGTTCCCCATCAAGCCGGTGCGTACCCGCCAGGTGGTGGTGGAGGAGATGCACGGCGTGCTAAACCTGCTGCCGACCCTGCCGCCCGGCTCGCCCGGCACCGTGGGCAAGCGCGGCAAGCGGGCGATGCGCGCCTTCGTCGTGCCCCACATCCCGCACGACGACGTGGTGCTGCCCGAGGAGGTCCAAGGCATCCGTAGCTTCGGGCAGGAAACCGAGACCGAGAGCGTGGCCGGCGTGCTCGCTCGCCACCTGGAGACCATGCGCAACAAGCACGCCATCACCCTGGAGCACCTGCGCATGGGGGCGCTGAAGGGCGAGATCCTCGACGCCGATGCCACGCCGCTGGTCAATCTCTACACCGAGTTCGGCATCACCCCCAAGACCGTGAACTTCGCCCTCGGCAACGCCAACACCAACGTCAAGGGCAAGTGCGCCGAGGTGTTGCGCCACATCGAGGACAACCTCTCGGGCGAGTTCTCGATCGGCGTGCACTGCCTGTGCTCGCCCGAGTTCTTCGACGCGCTGACCGGCCACGCCAAGGTCGAGGAGGCTTACAAGAACTGGCAGCAGGGCGCGGTGCTCATCAACGACATGCGCCGCGGCTTCACCTTCGGCGGCATCACCTTCGAGGAGTACCGGGGCCAGGCCACCGACGCCAACGGCAACGCGCGCCGCTTCATCGCCGCCGGCGAGGCCCACGCCTTCCCGCTGGGCACGGTGGACACCTTCGCCACCTACTTCGCCCCGGCCGACTTCAACGAGACGGTCAACACCCTGGGCCAGCCGCTCTACGCGAAGCAGGAGCCGCGCAAGTTCGACCGCGGCACCGATCTGCACACCCAGAGCAACCCGCTGCCGATGTGCCACCGGCCCGGTGTGCTGGTGAAGCTGACGGCAGCGTGATGGCGCAGGTGACGGATCTCTACGAGGCCGCCGGCCGCGCCGGGCTGCTCACCGACGTCATGGTGGGTTCGCTCACGGTGCAGTGCGTCTTCAGCGCCCCGGATGAGCTGGCGCTCGACGGGCTCGCACTGAACCGCGACTACCACCTCGAGTACCCGAGCGCCTGGCTCACCCTCGCCGCCGGCGACACGGTGGAGATCGCGGGAAGCCCGTATCGGGTGCGCGAGGTCCGCCAGCTGCGCGACGGCTCTGAGATGCAGGCCAAGCTGACCCGGCTATGACGTCCTCCGTCCGCGAGCGCCTGGTCCGGGCGGTCGTGGCGCGTATCGGTCCCGCGATCGCACCGACGCCGCTGCATCGCCAGCCCACCGTGCCGCTCCCGCGCGAGGCGAGCCCCGCGCTCCTGCTGTTCATCGAAGGCGATCAGGTCCTCGCGCAGGCGAACGACCGGCTCGACCGCGCCCTGACGCTGAGGCTGGTCGCGCTCGCGCGCGAAGACGACGCCTTCGACGTGGCCGACGCGCTCATCGTCGCGGCGCACGGCGCGCTCATGGCCGAGCCGAGCCTCGGCGGGCTGGCCCTGGGCGTGCGCGAGATCGACTGCGAGTGGGACGCGGAGGACGCAGACAGCCAAGCCCTGGCCGTGCCCGCGCGTTACGAGATCCGCTACCGCACCCTGGCCTCCGACCTCACCCAAAAAGGATAGTCACCATGCACATCGAACTCATCGAACCGCACACCCACGCCGGCCGACTCCACGCCCCCGGCGAGATCCTCGATCTCGACGAGGCAGCGGCGCAATGGTTGATCGAGCGCGGGACCGCGCGGGGGCTGATCGAGCGCGGAGCCGCGCGGCCGGCCGACCCTCAACCCCAGACCCCGATCAAGACCCGTAAAGGAGACTGACCATGCCTTACTTTTCCGGACAGGGGCGCGTCTACATCGGCGCCCGCGACGCACTCGGCAACCCGCAGGGCCTGGCCTACGTGGGCAACGTGCCCGAACTCAAGGTCTCCCTCTCGGTGGAGACCCTGGAGCACCAGGAGTCGGTGAGCGGCCAGCGCCTCACCGACCTGCAGCTCATCAAGACCAAGAAGGGCGAGTTCGCCTGCACGCTGGAGGAGCTCATCACGACCAACCTGGCGCTCGCCCTCTACGGCGCCACCACCGCCCAGACCCCGGGCACGGTCACCGCCGAGGCGCTGCCGAACCCGGTCACTCCCGGCAGCCTCTACCTGCTCGCCAAGCAGGACGTCTCGTCGGTGGTGGTAAAGGACTCCAGCGCCACCCCCAAGATTCTGCCGGCCGCGCAGTACTCGGTGAACGCCAAGCACGGCTCGCTGGTGATCCTCGACGCCACCACCGGCGGACCCTACGTCGAGCCCTTCAAGGTCGACTACGCCTACGGCACGGCATCGGTCACCGCCATGTTCACCCAGCCGCTGCCCGAGCGCTGGGTGCGCTTCGAGGGACTCAATACCGCCGACGGCAACCGCGAGGTGGTGATCGATCTCTACCGCGTGGCCATCAACCCGGCCAAGGAGCTCTCGGTCATCACCGACGAGCTGCTGAAGTTCGAGCTTTCGGGCCAGGTGCTGGCCGACACGCTCAAGCCCGCCGCCGGCGACCTCGGCCAGTTCGGCCGCGTCGTGCTGCTGTGAGGGGGATGACGATGAGTGCTTCCGATCTGGATGTTCTCGTGCCGCAGCCTCAAGTTGTGGATCTGGCCGGCCAACGCCTCGCGATCAGCCCGCTGGTGCTCGGCGAGCTGCCGGCGATGCTCAAGGCCGTGCAGCCCTTCGCGCAACGACTGGCGGGCGAGCCGGACTGGCTCGCCTTGCTCTCGGACCACGGCGATGCCTTGCTCACCGGGTTGGCGATCGCCAGCCGCCAACCGCGCGAGTGGGTGGACGCGCTGGCTCTCGACGATGCCATCACCCTGGCGGCGACCGTGTTCGAGGTGAACGCGGATTTTTTCGTGCGCCGGATCGCGCCGAAAGTCGGCGATCTGGCGCAGCGTCTGAACGGCCGTCTGGCTGGGCTGACGCCATCGCCCGCCTGATACGGGGCGGTCACCGCTACCCGGACATCCTCGGCTACACGTTGGGCCAGCTGAACGCCTTCCTCGCCGCCGATCGCCGCCTCGAACACGAACGGCTCGCCACCCGGCTTGCCGTCATGACCGCTGCCGCCCAGGGCAGTCGCGACGGCATCCGTGAACTCCAGACCGAACTCCATCGGGGCATGCGTGATGAAGATCGATCTGGTCGCTGAGGGCTTGCTGGATCGGCGGCGCTTCAGCGCCTGGCAGGGCGACACCCGCAAGGCGATCCACACCGCCGTGGCCCGCGCGATGCGCGACACCGGCAAGGTGATGGCCGAGCGGGCGCGGGGCGAAATGCGCGCCGGTTTCAAGGTCGTGAAGCCGAAGTTCCTCCGCTCGATGCACGCCAAGGTGTTCGACCGCAAGGCCAAGGAATTCCCGGCCCTCTACATCGGCTCGAAAGTGCCCTGGCTGGGTATCCACGAACAGGGCGGAACGATCCGGGGGCGGATGCTCGTCCCGCTGCTGCCGCAGCACCGGCGCATCGGGCGCAAGGCGTTCGCTCGGGTGATCGATGCCCTGATGCGCTCCGGCAATGCCTTCTTCATCGAGAAGAACGGCCGGCAGATCCTGATGGCCGAGAACATCGCCGAGAACGCCCAGCCGCTCGCGCGCTTTCGTCGTGCCGAGCGGGAGCGCACCGGCGCCAGGCGCGTGCGGCGCGGCCAGGAGATTCCCATCGCCGTGCTCGTGCGACGCGTGAGCTTGAGAAAACGGTTCGACCTCGCCCGCTCGGTGCGAGGCGATCTTCCCCGCCTGACGGCGGCCATCCGTAAAGCAATGTCGAAGGTTTGAACGTGGCCGGTAACCGTGCCCAGATCCTCATCACCGCCGTCGATGAGACGCGACGGGCCTTCCAGTCCGTACAGGGAAATCTCGCCCGCCTGCGCGGCGAAGCCGCCCAGGTCGGCCAGGTGCTCTCCCGCATCGGCGGTGCGATCGGCATCGGGCTGGGGGTGCGCGAACTGGTCGAGGTCGCCGACCAGTACAAGAACCTGCAGGCGCGCCTCAAGCTCGCGGTCACCTCGCAAGAGGAGTTCAACCGCGCCGACGCGGCCCTCTTCGAGATCGCCCAGAAAAACCGCGCGCCCCTGGCAGAGACCATCACTCTCTATGCGCGGCTCGCACCCTCGGTGCAGGCGTTGGGGCGTTCGCAGGCGGACGTGCTGGCGGCTACCGACGCCATCGGGCAGGCCGTGTCGCTCTCCGGCGCATCCAGCGACGCGGCGGCCGGTGCCCTGCTGCAGCTGGGGCAGGCCTTCGCCTCGGGCCAGCTGCGCGGTGAAGAGTTCAATTCCGTCATCGAGCAGACGCCGCGCCTGGCGCAGGCCATCGCCGACGGCATGGGCGTGCCGCTCGGCTCACTGCGGGCCCTGGCGCAGGAAGGCAAGATCACCTCGAAGGCCGTGCTCGACGCCTTGCTTAAGGAGCGGACGCGCCTCGCCGAGGAGTACGCGAGCCTCCCCGATACGGTATCGGGTGCGCTCACCCGCCTCAAGAACGCCTTCCAGCGAGCCTTCGGCGAACGCGACGCGAGCTCGGGTCTGACGGCGGGACTGGCGCAGGCCATCCAGCTCGTCGCCGGGCATCTCGAGCTGCTGATCGACTTGGCCGGTGTCGTGCTGGTTGCCGCGTTCGGGCGGATGGCCGGCGCCTTCGCGACCAGTGTTGCTGCCGCCCGGGCGGAAGCGGCCGCGCGCCTGGCCAACCTGCGCACGCTGGAAGCCGAGGCGCTCGCCCGGGTGCGGCTCGCCGATGCCGCCTTGGCTCAGGCACGTGCGCAAGGGCTTGCCACCGGCGCGCTGGTCGCGGATGCGGCCAAGGCCCGGTTGCAAGCCACCGCTGCTTCCGGTGCCGTGGCTCAGGCAGTAGCGTCCACGTCACTGCTCGGTCGCGCCGCGGGTCTGTTGCGCGGGGTGCTCGCGCTCCTGGGCGGGCCCATCGGCGTCATCGTGACCGCCGCGGGGCTGCTCGCGGGCGCACTCTATTCGGCGCGCGACGCCGTGGTCGAGTTCGGCGGCAGGACCGCCTCGATCAAGCAGATCGTCGCCGCCGCCTGGGACCTGGTCGTCGAGAAGGTCGGGGAAGTCGTCAGCGCCTTAGGAAGGCTGGTCGGCACCAACGATCTCTCCTGGGCCCGCGTGCGCGCGGCGATGGTCGGCGCGCTGAACGCCATCGGCACGGCCGTCCGCGCGATGGTGAACGTCGTCATCGGCGCGTTCAACGCCATCGGCAGCGTCGTGGGCATCACGGCCGCCTTCCTGGTCGAGCGCTTTCGTAACGCCTTCTCCGACATCGGAGAGCTGGCGAAGGCCCTGGGCCAGGACGTGGCCGCGGCCTTCAGCGGCGACTTTTCGATGCAGGCGCTGCGCGCGGCACTCGGCCGCCAGCTCGGCGATGTGCGGGATTTCGGGAAGGAGCTGGCTGGAGCCGTGCGCGACGCCGTCACGCGTGACTACGTCGGGGAGGCTGCGCAAGCCATCGCCCGGCGCATCCGCCCCGAGCCAACCCAGCCGGGCGTCTTCGGCCGTTCGCAGCCGCAGGCCTTGTCCGCCCCCGACAAGGGAGGCGAAGCAGCGAAGCTCGCCCTCGTGCAGGCCCAGGCCGAGGCCGAATTCAAGCTCCTCAAGGACGCGTTGGACCGTCAGGCGCGGGCATTGGATGCCTCCCTCGAAGACCGGCTGATCTCGCTCAAGGACTACTACGCGGCCAAGACCCGGATCGAGCAGCAGGAGATCGATGCGGAGATCCGGCGCGTGCAGGTCTCGCTCGCGGAGCAGCAGCGCCTGCAGAGGACCGGCAAGGACGAACCGGTACGCCTCAAGGCGAAAGCCGAGGTCGCCAAGCTCGAAGCGGAGCTCACCGTCCTCAACAACAAGCGCGCGGACGTCGAGGTCGCCAATGCCCGCAAGGCCACCCAGGCCGAGCGCGAGCTGCGCGAGGAGCTTGCCAAGGCGCGCGACGAACTGCTCGACCTCACCGGGGCGGCGACCAGCCAGGATCGACGCGCGGCGATCGAGCGGCAGTACCAGACGCTGATCGAGCGGCTGCGTGCCGAGGGCGACACCGAAGGCGTGGCCACGGTCGGGCGCCTCATCGACGTCAAGTCGGCGGCCGCCGATCTCGCCGACTACGAGCGCCAGTTCAACGACGCGCTCGCCCGGATGCGTGCATCCGAGGAGTCGATCAACCTGCAGCGCCAGTCGGGGCTACTCACCGAATCCCAGGCACGAAGCCAAATCCTTGCGCTGCATCGCCAGACGGGCGAATCGCTCGATGCGCTCCTGCCGCAGTTGGAGGCCGCCGCCGCGGCCATTGGCCCGGAGGCCGTCGCCCGGGTACAGACCTGGAAGAACGAGATCGCGCAGGTGAAGCTCGTGGTGGACGACGTGGCGGTCGCCATCGACGGGGCGGTGCAGGACGGCTTCGCGCAGATGTTCGAGGCCATCGGCAGCGGCGCCAAGTCGGCCAAGGACGCCTTCGCCGACTTCGCCCGCTCGGTACTCGCCGCCATCAACCGCATCGCCTCGCAGAAGCTCGCCGAGGCGCTGTTCGGCAGCCTGTTCGGGGGCGGCGGCGCGGGCGGGTTCAGCCTGGGATCGCTGGTCTCGTCGTTGTTCCAGGGCTTCGCCGGCGGCGGCTACGTCACCGGCCCGGGCACCTCCACCAGCGACTCGATCCCGGCACGACTCTCCGCCGGCGAGTACGTAGTCAATGCCGCCGCCGTGAAGCGCGTGGGCGTGGCGTTCCTGGAGGCGATCAACGGCATCGAAGGCGGACCGCGCATCCAGGGGCCCCGGCTCGCTTTCGCCGCCGGCGGGTTGGTGCCCGAGATGCCGCCCCCGCAACCGCAGGGCCAGGCGGTGCGCATCGTCAACGTGATCGACCCGGCGATGGCCGCCGACTATCTCAACTCGTCCGCGGGCGAGAAGACCATCCTCAACATCCTGCAACGCAATGCGGGAGCCGTCAGACAGGTGCTTGCGTAAATGGCGTTCGAAATCGGCACGGCCAGCGATTACCGCGATCTGCTGGACCGCTTCCATGCCTTCCTCACCACTCACCCGAATCTGGTCGCCGCGGGCCAGCAGTGGCAGGCGCTGCGCTGGACGACGGACGCCGCTACGAAAGAGCTCATCCTCAAGGCGCCCGGCCTGGCCGGTGCCGAGGAGATCTACTGCGGCATCCGGGCCTACGAGAACGCCACGGCCGGCTACTACATGTGGGACCTGAACGGCTTCATCGGCTTCAACCCGGCCAACGACTTCTATACGCAACCGGGCGCGATCAGCGGCTGGCTGCCGATGATGTCGCTCTGGAACACAGCGATCCCGTACTGGTTCGTGGCCAACGGCCGGCGTGCCGTGGTGGTGGCGAAGATCTCGACCGTCTACCAGGCGGCGCACCTGGGCTTCGTCCTGCCCTACGCGACGCCGGGTCAGTACCCGTACCCGCTGCTCGTCGGCGGCTCGATGACCGGCCAGCGGGGCCGCAACTACAGCGTGACCTCGCCCAACCACCGCCATTTCGTCGACCCTGGCGAGGATGGGCAGAACAACGCCAACACCGCCTGCATGCTGCGCGGCCCCTCGGGCGCTTGGCTGCCGTTCCAGAACGTCGCCTACTCGTCGTCCGAGTATCGCTACGACGGGCCGCGCCCGGTCTGGCCGACGAACTACACCTACCTCGGCAACCTGCGCGAGGCGCCGGACGGCACCTACGTGCTCTCGCCCGTGGTGCTCACGCAATACAACTCCGGCACCGATCACGACCTCTTCGGCGAGCTGGAAGGCGTCTATCACGTCTCCGGGTTCAACAACGCCGCCGAGAACCTGATCACGGTGGGCGGCGTGGACCACCTCGTGGTGCAGAACGTGTATCGCACCAGCGTGCGCGACTACTGGGCGCTGCGCCTTTCGTGACCGACCATGGCCTACCAGACTGGTACCTCCGCCAACGCCGATCAGCTGCTCGACGCCCTGCGCGTGTTCGCGGTGGCCAACGGCTGGACCCAGCTGCGCTGGGCCCCCGACGGCACCGGGCAGACCCTGTCGCTCGCCAAGGGCGGGCTCTACGTCCATCTGCGCTCCGCGGTGAATGAGCGCCTCTCCACACGCTACAACACCATCACCGGCATCTGGCTGATCGGCTCGACTGGATTCGATGCCGGCAAGCCCTGGTGGGATCAACCCGGATCGATCGTCAACGCCAGCTACGTGAGCAACACCACGAGCTACCGCGCCGAAGCCTGCGGCCTGTTCGAGGTGGGCACCGCCAACACCTACCACCTACTCTCGGCCGCCACGCCCGAACTGATCATGTGTGTGGCCGAGGTCTCGCCCGGCGTCTATCACCATCTCGCCTTCGGGGATCTCACGAAGTTCGGCAGCTACGGCGGCGGGGCGTTCGTGTCGGGCGCGTTCGGCCCGGACGCCTACACCTATACGTACAGCGGCTTCAACGACTATGTCTTCGGCTACGATCACGACCGGCACTTCGGCCTGCCGTTCAACGATTACAAGTACTACGGCGGCGCGAACTTCGTTCTCGCCGAGGTGGACGGCGCCACCGACTGGCACTCGGTCTGCAAGGACTGGGCGCTCACAGGCAAGCGCGCCAAGGCGCTGTGGGAACGGGGCACGGGCACGCCGCGCGACAGTCTGGCGCGCTACTGGTGGGGTCACGTGCCCAACACCTTGAACGGCGTGACGCCGATGCTGCCGTTCTACCTGTTCGTGGCGCGGCCTTCCGGCTTCTTCTCGCCCTTCGGCTACACCGCTCACCTGCGCTACCTCAACATCACCCACTACGCGCCGGCGGAGGACTTCGCGTTGGGCGCCGAGCAGTGGATGGCCTTTCCGGCCCACTCCAAGAACGGCAAGAGCGGCCTGCACGGCTATGCCGTGAGACTCATCCCCTGAGCGGATCATGCCGACCTTTCCCGGTTCCATCCTGCCCGGTGCCGCCCGCCAGGAGCCGCCGACCTGGTCGCGCTCGCCGGAGGTCTCCGAGCGCGTGCCGGTCGCCTTTCCGTTCGACCCGAGTGCGAGCTCGATCGCGCGTCCGGGTACGCGGCTCGACACCCAGCCCGTCGACGAGCTGCGGCTCGGCGTCAACGGCGCTCTGCTGCCCGCCTTCGGGGCCGACTGGTACCACCGCATCCACGTCATCCCTTCGACCATCGATCTCGGCAACCTGGTGAGCCCGGTCGAGCGGGTGCTGGAGGTGTGGAACGCCCGGTTCGACGCGCAGACGCTCGATGCCATCGACGAGACCGGAACGGACGGGCTGCTGCTCTCGGGCCAGCCGGCGCTGCCGCTCGCCTTCGGGCCGCTGCAATCGCGCCTCTACACCTTCGCAGCGGGCACGCGCGGGGCGCCGGTGATCGACGCCGCCTACCGCTTCGTCTTTGCCGGCGGGCTCACCGCGCTGCTGGTGGTCACCGGCCGCCGCGTGGTGGTCTTTGGCATGCGTCCGGACTGGTCGCAAGGGATCACCGAGCGGCTGGAATGGCTCACCGAGGTGCTGGAGTCCTACGACGGCACCGAGCAGCGGGTGCGCCTGCGGCAGCTGCCGCGACGCGGTTTCGAGTATGGATTCCTGATCGAGGGCCGGGACGCCCAGGTGCTGGATCACCTGCTGTTCGCCTGGGGCGCACGCATCTACTGCCTGCCGGTGTGGACCGACGTCTCCACCCTTGCGGGCGAGGCCGCCATCGGCAGCACCGCGCTCACCGTGCAGGATGCCGCCAACAGCGACTACCACGCGGGCGGTCTGGCGGTACTGTGGCGCTCCAACACGCGGCACGAGGCGGTGGAGATCCTCTCCATCGCCGGCAACACGCTGACCCTCAAGCTCCCCTTGGCCGGGAGCTGGCCGGCCGGCACGCGGGTGTTTCCGGCGCGGCTCGCCCGCCTCGAGGGCGAGGTGGCCGTTACGCGTCCCACCGACACCATCGCCGTCGGCCGCTGCCGTTTCGGCATCGAGGACATCACGGCGCCCGCGGTCGCCGACTATGGCCCGGCCTATCAGGGCTACCGGGTGTTCGACTGGCGGCCCAACCGGAGCACCGACCTTGAGGACAGGTGGCTTCGGCGCCTCTCCATCATCGACTACGGGACGGGACTGCCGACCTTCGACGACGAGTCGGGCTCCCCGCTCATCGGACGCACGCTGACCTGGCTGCTCACCGACCGGAGCAAGGCGACCGCCTTCCGGGGCTGGCTCGCCGCACGCGCGGGACGGGCGAATCCCTGCTGGTTGCCGACCTTCGAGTCCGACCTCGAAGTCAGCCGCACGGTGGCGGCCACGGATGCCGGCCTCGTCGTCCGCAACGTCGGCTACGCCCGCTTCGTCGCCGCCGATCCCTTGCGGCGCGACCTGCGGCTCCTCACCACGGCCGGCACCTTCCATCGCCGTATCACCGGGGCGAACGAGATCTCCGAGGACGAGGAGCTGCTCTCCCTGGACGCGCCGCTGGGCGTGACCCTCGATCCCCAGCAGTTCCTGCAGGTCTCGTACCTGGAGTTGGCCCGGCTCGACCAGGACGCGGTCGAGCTGCATTGGGAGACGGACGCCACGGCGCGCGTGCAGCTCTCCACCCGGACGTTGAGATCATGAGCTAAGACCATGAGCTATCTGGGCATCGAACAGTCCGCCCACGGCGGACAACCGCAGGAGCTCTACCGCTTCTCCCAGGGCGCGCAGCGCTGGCTCTACACCTCGGGGCAGGTGGCGGTGGACTACCAATCCGAGACCTATCAGCCGGCGACGATCTCGCGCGGCGGCCTCGAGCAGAGCAACGAGCTCGCGCGGCTGGGGCTGGAGATCCGCATGCCGCGCGACCTGGCCGTGGCGAGTCTATTTCTCGCCGCCCCGCCCGAGGGTGTGGTGAGCGTGACCCTCTACCGGCGCCATGTCGGCGACGCCGAGTTCATCACCTACTGGAAGGGGCGCATCACCGGCGCGCGGCTGTCCGGCGCCGAGGCCACCCTCAAGTGCGAGCCCATCGCCTCGAGCCTGAAGCGGCCGGGCTTGCGTGCCCGCTACCAGCTGCTGTGCCGCCACGTGCTGTACTCCAGCGGCTGCGGCGCATTGAAAGACAGCTTTCGGGTGGACGGCACCGTAGCGGCAGTGAGCGGCGTGACCGTCCAGGTCGCCGTCGCCGCCAGCCGGCCGGACGGCTACTTCGTGGGCGGCATGCTCGCCACCACCGCCGGCGCGCGCATGATCGTCGGTCACGCCGGGATCGACCTCACCCTGGTCGCTCCCATGGTCGGCCTCACGGCGGGCGATGCGGTCCAGCTCTATGCCGGCTGCGACCACACGATGGCGCATTGCAAGGACAGGTTCGGCAACCTGGACAACTTCGGCGGCTTCCCCTTCATCCCGGTGAAGAACCCCTTCACCGGCGACGCCATCGTGTGAGGCTTTCCCATGTGGCAACAGATCATCATTTGGGTCGTCACCACGGTACTGTCCGCGCTGCTCGCGCCGCGCCCCAAGGTGCAGGACGCCCAGCCCGGCCAGATCGGCGACAAGGACGTGCCCATCGCCTCCCAGGACGCCCCCATCCCGGTGCTGTTCGGTACGCGGGTGATCTCCGGGCCCAACGTGGTCTGGTACGGCGACGTGCAGGTGCGGCCGATCCGCAAGTCCTCCGGGGGCAAGAAGTAACGGCATGAGCAGTAAGCAGGGGCCCCACGAAGTGGGGATGTGCACGACCGCGAACGCCGTCAGCCGGCGAATCCCGGATGTCGGATCGACCGGCGGTCGTTCTGAGCCGGCAGAGGTCATCGCTCGATTGGAGCATGCCCGCGCCCTGGGCTATTGCGCCCGCGGCATGCGTCGCTGGTTCGAGGGGCGCAGCCACACCTGGGCCGAATTCGTGGAGCGAGGGGTCCCGGTCGATTGGCTGCGCGCCACGGGTGACGCGATGGCGATCCGCGTCGCCGAGGAAGCCGACAAGGCCCAAAGGGCCGCAGGACAGCACGAAGTGCTGGTCCCGAGCGCAGCGAGGGATGCGCGAAGCGCACAGAAGGAGCAGGCAGGATGAGCGGCGGCGGCAAAGGCAGTCAGGAGTACACGGTCGGCTATTGGTACGGCCTCGGCGCCCACCTCGCCCTGTGCCACGGCCCGCTGGACGCCATCACCGAGATCCGGGTGGGCGAGCGCGTCGCCTGGTCGGGCAACGTCACCGGCAACACCACGATCACCATCGACAACCCCAATCTCTTCGGCGGGGAGGAGCGCGAGGGCGGCGTGCAGGGGCCGGTGGACATCCTGATGGGCGGGCCGACCCAGGGACGGAACGCCTACCTGCAGGAGCGCCTCGGCGCCGACATCCCGGCCTTCCGCGGCGTGGTGTCGCTGATCCTGCGCCGGGTGTGGGTCGCGGCCATGAACCCCTACATCAAGCCCTGGTCGGTGCGCGCCAAGCGGGTGCCGAGGCAGTGGTACGCGGCCAAGGCCGAGATCTCCGGCGACGCCAACCCGGCCCACATCGTGCGCGAGTGCCTCACCAACGGCGAGTGGGGCATGGGTTACCCGACGAGCGACATCGACGATGCCAGCTTCATGGCGGCCGCCGACGCGCTCCATGCCGAGGGCTTCGGGTTGTCGCTGCTGTGGAACAAGGAAGAGACCATCGAGGACTTCATCCTGTCGGTGCTCAGGCACGTGGACGGGCTGCTCTACGTCCATCCGCGCACCGGGCTCTTCACCCTCAAGCTCGCGCGCGCCGATTACACGCTCTCCAGCCTGCCGACCTTCGATCCGGGCAACATCCTGCGCATCGAGGAGTTCACGCGGCCCTCCTGGGGCGAGATCACCAACCAGGTGACCGTCGTCTACCGCGACGGCGCCACAGACAAGGACGGCAGCGTCACGGTGCAGGACATCGCCGCCGTGCAGCTCAACGGCGGCGTGGTGGCGACCACGGTCAACTACCCCGGCATCAGCCGAGCGGAGCTGGCCAACCGGGTGGCCATGCGCGAGTTGAAGCAACTCGTAAGCCCCCTCGCCAAATGCACCTTCGTCGCCAACCGCCAGGCCTCCGGCCTCAACATCGGCGACGTGGTGAAGCTCTCCTGGCCGCCCTACGGCATCGACCAGATGGTGATGCGCGTCGCCCGCATTGCCTACGGGGAACTGGCGAACGGGGCGGTGCGGGTGGAGTGCGTGCAGGACATCTTCGGCCTGCCGCAGTCGGTCTACTCGGCGCCGCCTCCCTCGGGCTGGACGGAGCCGACCAGCCTGCCGGCACCGTGCCCCCACCAGACCCTGTTCGAGGTGCCGTACTGGTCGGTGGTCAAAGACTTCACGGGCGAGTCCCAGAGCCTGCTCGGCGACATCGACGATCTCGACGGCCTGGTGGCGGCCTGCGGTTCGCGCCCCTCGTCGGACGCCTTCGGCTTCAAGGTACTGGCCCGCGTCAGCGGCAGTTTCACCGACAAGGGCTTCGGCATCTTCACGCCCACGGCGGTTCTCACGGCAATGCTGCCGCAGTCGGCTGCGCAGGTGAGTGTGGGGCTGACCTCCGGCATCGGCCTCGAGGAGGTGACTGCCGGAGGACTCACGGTGATCGACGGCGAATGGCTCAAGGTGGTGTCGCTCAACCTCGCGACCCAGACCGTCACCCTGGAGCGCGGGATGCTCGATACGGTGCCGGCGAGCCACCCCGCAGGCAGCCGCATCTGGTTCGTCGACGGCTTCCGCCACTACCTCACGCCCGAGTACGTCGCCGGCGAGACGGTGCGCGTGAAGCTCCTCACCCGCACGGCACGCGGCACGCTGCCCGAGGCGGCGGCAACGGAGATGAGCCTGCCACTCAACAAGCGCTTCATCCGTCCGCACTGCCCCGGCAACGCCCAGGTCAACGGCAAGCGCTATCCGACGGTCGTGGCCGGCGAGATCAACGTGAGCTGGGCCACGCGCAACCGCCAGTCCCAGACCGCCTACCTCGTCCTGCAGACCGAGGGGGCGATCACGCCCGAGGCGGGCCAGACCACAACCGTGCGCTTCTACAACGAGAATGGGCAGCTCGCGCGCACGGTGAGCGGCATCACGGGTAACGGTACCACCTGGCCGCTGGCGCAGGAGCTCGCCGACTCCGGCCTCGGGCGCGTCAACGCGCACGTCAAGGTGGAGATCGAGGCGAGCCGCGACGGCCACGTGTCCTGGCAGAAACACGTCATCGAATTCGACCGTACCGGCTACGGCCTGCGTTACGGCGACTACTACGGAGGTGTCTGATGGCCTTGAATGACCCGAACCTCGGCCTCGCCTACGGCTGGGCCCAGGGCGAACACAACTGGAACGGCGGCATGGACGCCAACCTGAAGCGGCTCGGCGCCGTGGTGGGCCTGTCGGTCAAGGACCGCGATCTCGCCACCCCACCCGCGACACCCGTGGACGGCGATCGCTACATCGTCCCGGCAACCGCCACCGGCGCCTGGGCGGGTCGCACCGACCAGATCGCGGTGCGCATCGCCGGTGCGTGGGAGTACCACGCCCCCAAGATCGGCTGGACCTGCTTCGTCGAGGACGAGGGCGTGCTCTCCGTCTACAAGGCGACCGGCTGGAGCCCCGGCATCGCCGTCTGATCGCATTCTCTTTACTGCATCCACCGAACCCGCCGCCCGGCGGGTTCTTCGTTTCTGGAGACCAGCAATGAGCCCACCCACTCTGCAAGACGGCATGGTCGTCATGCCGCGCGACGAGTTCGAGGAGCTGCTCGCACGCGCAGCCGAACGCGGCGCGAGGCGCGCCCTTGCCGACGTCGGCCTTGACGGCGAGGACGCCGCCCACGATATCCGCGAGCTGCGCGGCCTGCTCGAAGCCTTCAACGCCGCCAAGCACACCGCCTGGCAGACCGTGATCCGGCTCGTCACCACCGGCTTCCTCCTGGCCTTGGTCGCGGGCGCCGTCATCAAGCTCAAGGTGTTCGGAGGTGGCCAATGATCGAGACCCTGCTCGGCGGCATCCTCGGCGGGGCCTTCCGTCTCGCACCCGAGATCCTCAAATGGCTCGACCGCAAGGGCGAGCGCGGCCACGAGCTGGCCATGCAGGACAAGGCGCTGGAGTTCGAGAAGCTGCGCGGCGCCACCCGCATGGCTGAGATCGGCGCCGGGGCCGATGCCGCCTGGAACGTGGGGGCCCTCGAGACCTTGCGCGAGGCGGTGGCGGCGCAGGGCCGAACCTCGGGCGTGAAGTGGGCCGATGCGCTGTCCACCACGGTCAGGCCCGTGGTCACCTACATCTTCGTGCTGATGTATGCCGGGGTGAAACTCTCGGCCTTCGTCGGCTCGGTGCAGTCGGGCGTGGGGTTCGGGCCAGCGTTGCTCGCAGCTTGGTCGGAAGCGGATCAGGCCTTGCTCGCAGGCATCCTGAACTACTGGTTCCTGAATCGCACCCTGGAGAAGGCACGGGGAGCGGTGTGATGGCGCGAACGGGCCGCCCCGAGACGCCCTTGCGCTGGCGCTTCCTCGAGAAAATCGACTTCGACCCGGATAGCGGGTGCTGGATCTGGAAGGGGGCCAGGCATCCGCAAGGCTACGGGCTCATCAAACGCAAGGACGGCGCGCAGCTGCGTGCGCATCGAGTCGCTTACGAGTTGGCGTATGGTCCGATCCCGGACGGTCTCATGGTCTGCCATCGCTGCGACAGGCCGCAGTGTGTCCGCCCCGGTCATCTGTTCGTCGGCACTGCACGCGACAACAGCGCTGACATGGTTACGAAGGGCCGATCGGCGCACCTCTTTGGCGAGCGCAACGGCAGTGCCCGCCTGACCCGTCAAGCAGTCCAGACGATTCGCTCCGAGAGTGGCTGCTACCGTGATCTCGCCGGACGGTTTGGGGTGTCGCCGTCGGCAATCGGCCTCATCAAACGGATGGAGCGATGGACACGCATGTGATCGTGGTACCCCAGGCGGCTATTGATCTCGCCAAGCGCTTCGAGGGCTTCCATCGCGTGCCCAAGCACGATCCCAACCGCGCCTATCCGTACATCTGTCCGGCCGGCTATCCAACGATCGGCTACGGTCACCTTTGCAGGCCGGACCATCCGCCGATCACCGAGGAAGAAGCCGAGGCCTACCTCGCCCAGGATCTGAAGGTGGCGCTCGCCGCAACGTTGCGCTACTGCCCGGTGCTCGCCGCCGAACCCGAGGGAAGACTTTCGGCCATCGTGGATTTCACGTTCAACCTTGGGGCTGGGCGTCTGCAGACATCAACGCTGCGGCGGCGGATTAATCAGCGCGACTGGCTGGACGCGGCTCGCGAGTTGCGGCGCTGGGTCTACGGTGGAGGTAAGGTGCTACCTGGTCTGGTAGCTCGGCGAGAGGCTGAAGTTTTGTTACTCCAAGAATGAATCAAGTAGCTTCCAACCTCATTGTTATGAGTAAATGAAGTGACAGCCTGACCGAGTCAATGGGCCTCTCGAAAATGTCTCGGTTGTCACCATTCTTATTCGTGCGTGGCGCACCTTAGGATGCCTGAATCGGCTGCAGGGCAATGATGGCCATGCCGATCAGCGCCACAGTCGCCCCTGCGAGATCCCAGCGACTCGGCGCAATACCGTCCACGGCCCATAGCCAGACGAGTGCGATGACGACATACATCCCACCGTAGACGGCGTAGGTACGTCCCGCCGCGCTCGGGTGCAGCGTCAGGAGCCAGGCGAAGAGTGCCAGCGCACTCGCCGCTGGCACTAGCAGCCACAACGATTTACCCTGTTTGAGCACCAGCCACGGCAAGTAACAACCCACGATCTCGGCGACAGCCGTGAGCGCGAACAGGGCAGCAGTCTTGGTGAGCTCGATCATCATGCCCTCAATGCAGATGTTGATGGTGCGCATCCGGGAAATGCGGATGCGCGTGCGTGATGCGGTGATGCCGGTGTTGATGGCTATGGCGCGTGCCCGCAGGTACCGGCTCGCCATGCTCATGCATGTGGTGTTCGTCGCCCGCACCGTGAGCATGCGCGTGCGTGTGTTCGAGCGGCTCGTGCATATGTTCATGCACATGACGCTCGGTCAGGTGCAGTGCCACGCCCACGGCCATTAGAGTGCCGCCCAGCAGCAATGCCACGGTAACCGGCTCGTGAAGCAGTGCCAGAGCCATCAACGCGCCGAAGAAAGGTGCCCCGGAGAAATAAGCGCCGGTGCGGGCAGTACCGAGATGTCGCAGAGCGACCACGAACAGCGTGAGACTGGTTCCATAGCTAAAAAAGCCGACCAAGGCCGCGCCGAGTACAGGTGCTGCGCCCGGCCATGCTGCGCCTAAGCTTACGGCCACGACGAGGTTCGTTGCACCTGCTGCCAGCCCCTTGACCATAGCGATCCACGAAGCATCGGACAGCGCCACTTTGCGGGTGAGGTTGTTGTCGATGGCCCACGCAAGACACGCGCCCAGCACAGCTAGCGCAGGCCAAAGGCTCGCGAACTCTACCGTCCCTTCGGCGGGCCAACTCAATACCACTGCACCGGCCACGATGGCAATCATGCCCAGTGCAATGCGCCGGTCGAAGTTCTCCTTGAAGACGAACCACGCCAAGAGCGCCGTGAAGACTCCTTCTGCATTGAGCAACAATGCCGCGCCCGAGGCTGGCATAGCTGTTAGACCCGTCATCAGCAACACTGGACCTGCCACTCCACCGGTGGCAACAGCTCCAGCCAGCCAGAGCCAATCGCCGCGTGCGAGTTGGGTCGTAGGCGACTGCCGTACTTGGCGCAATAACCAAAGCCCAAGACCGGAGCCTAGGTATAGCAACGCAGCCAGCAACCAGGGGCCAGCATGCTCAAGCAGCAGTTTCGCCAGCGGCGTGCCTGCGCCGAAAAGTACGGCAGCGGCCAGCGCGGCGGGGATGCCGGAGTCGTTCAATTTCATTTTCTCTTGTCATTTATGGA
>JBFMAX010000023.1 GCA_040755395.1 Nitrospirota bacterium | reverse complement strand
GGTTGGACTCGGCGGGGAACTTACTGGACTGAGGGCTCGTTCCTCCATCGTGATTCCCTCCCTGTGCCCAGAGAGGGAGGAATTTCAGATGAAAACTCAGGGGGGAGTTTCGCATGAAAGCTGACATGGCCGTTCAAGACATGAATCACAGCTCGCTGCTGTCCTATCGTGAGACTTCTTCCGTCTGTCGCCTCTCGCGCCTGCTCATGAGACAGGATAGACGCCACACGCCCCTGCCCCTCCTTCATCATGCGGACTGTGTCCCGTTCCGTCTTCAATGCTTCGAACGTCGTGTACCGATCACCAAGTGGAATCAGCTCGCCTGAACGCTCCGCCTGGCGGATCGCGCGCTGCACATCCTGATAGGTCGCTGTACCCACAACCTGTTCCGTCGCGTAGCGTTCTAGATCTCGCCGGGCTACGACGGTCTGTCGTTCCGTTGTGTGCTCGATGGCCCATTGCGATCCTGCCCTGGCAGCCTGCTGGGTTTCGTTGTGATTCGCCTCACGGCCGGCCCGCTCCCTGGCCTGTTCCATCATGTGAGCGAGATCGATCCCCTGAGACTCGGCCCGTGTACGCCATTCCTCGCGAAGTTCGCCCCGGTCGACATCAGACTTCGCGCTTCGCGTCATGAGCGTCGCCTGCTCGGCAGCTTTGGCTCCTGAGAGCCCACGCTCTTGCATCGCCTCCCGGATGGTGAGGGAACGCTGACTGAAGTGCTCGAGCTGGTTCTTAGTAAAGCCTCGGATTTCAAACCGGCCATCGGCATGGGTCTTTTCAATGTCGTAACCGAGCCGCTGTACTTCGGCGGCCAACTGTGCGCGATAGATCGCGCCAGCCGCCATTTTGTGTTCATACAATTTCTCGTTCGACAGGGCCCGCCATGCTCCATCCTGCCGCTCCGTTGCATTGGCGATTACCGCATGCGTGTGCAACTGCGGATCAAGCGTGCGCGAGGTATCATGTTGGAACCGTGCAACGATGAAAGTCCCGGTCTGTTCAGTACTGGTTTCGCCATTGACCGTGAGACGCGCCTGAGCGGCCTCCCGTTCAAGATATTCGAGCGCCTTGGTCACGGCGACCTCGTGCGCGTCGCGGAGTCGATGGTCCCCTCCCACTTCGGCAAGCAGAGACAGACTTTTGGGAGCGCTCAGGGTGACATCAACGCCGGCTCGGTCTCGTCCGAGCGTTCCTGACCTGATTTCTGCGCCGTTCGGCAATTGTCCATCGAGCAGTCGCTGAAAGGTCTCCTGGTCAACGGGACCGGAAAGGCCCAGTCGCTCAGCGCCATGCCCCCACCACACGGAGCGCTCCCGTGCTTCCTCACGGTCCGTGTAATAGTTGTCTTTTTCGTAATAATGGCCAGCGGCGGCACTATTCGTGATGTTCTAGATACTCAGCATCGGTCCCGCCTTCACGTGGTCAATTCATCTGCTAACTCAGCGAGACTCGGCGTCCGATCGTTCGATGACGCGGCAAGAGGCCCCTGGTCGTTCGCAGCACGCTCAGCATTCGACCCGCCAACCAGCATGGTGCGCGGGATGAGTGGCGGAGCAATGGGCGATCGTTCCTTCACCCGGAGCGAGACGCGGACAAGAGGCTGAGGACCGGGGAGCTTAAGGTATCCCACTCGATCCGGCAGGCACTGCAAGGCCGCAGGTTCGATGAGGTAACGGGTCGTGTAATGCTCGGACAGGGATACCCCATCTCGCACAGCGTGGCCCCCGTACTGCACGCTTTCCTGAGATTCGATGAAGACCTGTTGTCCAATGCGCTTCGCAAGCAGCTCCGCGGTCCGTGGTTCCGGACTGCGAAGAGCCAGGGTGGTTTGCGGCATGGAGAGCAGCGTGATGGCCTCTTGTTCGCCGTACAGTGAGGCGAGCTGGGAAAGCGATTGATGACCGAGCACGACACAGGCTCCAAAGCGCCGGCCTTCCTGGAGCAATGTGCCCAAGGCTGGGAGACGATTCAGGGAAGCGACTTCATCCAGGATGAACCAGAGCCGCCGCGTTGATGAGGGCGGTAACGACAAGAGCGCGGTCGTGGCGAGGTGGAACCAGACGGTCAGCATGGGACGGAGCAGGGCCCGCATATCAGCTCGAGCGGACAGGAACAGCCATCGCTCACACGGCTCACTCACGAATCGGCGGATACTGAAGGCTTCGCCCTCCGAGGCATCCTGGAGATAGCGAAACACTCCGGCTCGTTTCATCGCCGTGAACCGCACCGAGAGCGCCGTGCGTTCGATGCTCTTACTCATCACCACGCCTGCCGGCGTCCCTTTCAGACGTGTCTCAATCTCATCCAATGACATGGTGAACAGCAGCTCGTACAGGGAGCGGTTTGTGCGCCTGCCTTCACGGTGAAGTTGCTCGAGCGCAGATGCAATGAAATAAGTCGCTCCGACATCCCAGATCGAGTCATTGTGTTCCCTCGGATCTCTCGCCATCATCGCTTCCGCCAAATCCAGGAAATGCTGTGGCTCAAGACAGTCAGCCCACGGGTGCCATGCAGGCATGCGGGCATCACAGACATTGAGTACGACGTCGTGATTGGCGCGGTAGAAGTAGGACACAAAGGTGCCGTCTGGGTCATACACGATCGCGGCATCACCTCGTGCTCTGATCTGGTCGAGCAAGTTCAGGATCGCTGTCGTCTTCCCCGTCCCCGTAGACCCAACGATCACAACATGTAGTCGCTCACCATCCTTGGTCAGACGAATCCCTGCTAAGTGGAACGGGCTCCAGAGTCAGGCTGTGAGCCATTGGCGGGCACGGAACAACATGCGTGGTGCGATGCTCGAACCGGCCACGGATTGATCCCGCCAGGACAGATGGCCATAGATCCAGGCGATGACGAACCACAATCCTGCCGCCAGCGCAGCCGCAGTCACACTTTGCTGAGCTGAATCCAGGAGGATCTGATGCGTATCGTGCGCAATCCGTTGCGCCTCTTCGTTGCCCAGGATCTGCACGACTGGCCAACGCTGTTCCCCTTCAACCGTTGGAACAGGGAGGGCGATATGTGTGAGCCCAATGGACACGGCGAGGCGAGCCAGCCAGTACGCCCGGTAGACCTGCCACGCACCAGATTCAATAGAAGGGGGATTCATCCACAGCCAAAGCCCTCCACACCCAAGGCCGAGCAGAAAGGCAAACACAAGGGTGGCAAGGAACATACGCCACCGGTGACGAAGCAACTCGGAGCCGCGGATGAGGCTCATGGCAACTCCTCCTTGGCCTGGGCCAATGCTTCAGCCTGAGCATCCGCCGCATCTTTGGGTGAGCGTGCACTGACCAGCCGGCGGAGTAAATTCCGTGATTCATACAGGGCTGCAACATGTGACTGCCGGAGTCCGGATTCATGCACGCCCTCGATCCACAGTCCGCGTTCGATGCAGGCTCGGACGAAATCAGCAAACGGGATGCGTCGCCGTCTTACTTCCGAGCGGAGAACCGCGTGCAATTTGTCATCAAGTCGGAGAGAAATCGGTTGAGACATGGTCGATCGCCTTTCCTTTCAGCCAATGACAGGGCCGAAATCGAGTTTCGTTCGGGCGCAACAAGAGATGCGCACCTATTGTCGACGGCTCTGTCAGGCCTCGATCTTCAGTTCCGAATTGGTTACACCTTCGCTGCTAACCTTTAGGGAAATCGCTTCAAACTCGGACGACACTGATGACCTCTTCAAATTGCCTAGTTCTAGGCGTTGGGTGTGAAAGCAAACAGCTCTTTCAATCTTCCAGAACCAGAGCCCTGCATTCCTACCCAACGGCCTTGCTGTCTGCTCGCTCTCGCGTCCGCCGGCCTGTCTGCTCCGTCAGCAACGCATGAGATAAGATGCGACTTGCCAAGGCGTTGCGGGTGATCGCATCAGGGCCCCCAAGGGCCTCATGGAGAGAAAGAAAGGCTTCCGCCTGGAGGCCACTCAAGGTGACGGTCAAGCGTAGCGACTGGTCATTGGATTCCTGGATCAACTCCTGTTTCAGCTGTTCATACAGCTTCATGGTTTTTCCTCCGTGGACTATTCTTTCAGATCGCTTTGTGGGTGCGTCTCTCCCAGGCTGGTTGACTCGTAGAATTTCGTCCTGATGCGTCAAGAAACCTGATCAAATCGTCGAATCGGTAGCGGACACACCTTGAAAGTTTCATAAAACGGGGTGGTTTGCCCTGCAGACGCCAACTCTGCAGCGTCTTGACGGAAACACGGAGGAACTCTGCAGCTTCTTTCTCTGTGAGTAACTGTTGCCCACGATCGACGAACTCCGGTGAAGACAAAACTGGGGATGGCATACGTACACCTCGTGCACAAGGACAAAGAGCGTGTTACAGGCGATGGTTGACGAACGAAGTAGGGAGTTACGCTAACGAGGGCGGTGCACGAAGGGTGTGGCTGTGAGTGAGGAAGAGGGATTGCCGGCAAGAAGTCGATTCCCAAGCAAATCGAACTGTGGCTCTGACCGAAGACTCTTGGGCGGTAAGTACGGAAGAGATGAAACAGACGAAGAACCAAAAGACGGTCTCAATCCAACTGGCAACTAGCTCGATCACGTAAATGACGTAATCGAGAACCACTCCGCTGATGTGATCGAGAATCATTCCGGCAAGTCCCTTAAAGCCGCCAGCAGTAACACATTCGAGAATGTCAGACTCTAAGCCATCGTAGGCATCCGCAATAGGTCGAGGAAGCAGCTCTCTTCGGAGGGAAATGAGGAGCGGCATCAGCACGAACGGTTCCCAGAGGTAGACAAGACCCTGTCCTTGATATCCGGCGGCCAAACAGACAGTACCCCAGGCCGCATACAACAAAAGGAGAAGACTGTCACGGAGTAGCACACCGCGACAGACGCCGAATGCCGGCTGCTTGAGAAATTGATGGAACCAGTCCATTGCTGGGGTAATCCTTTGTAGTCCTCGTGTAACCTTGGCCGTGGCAATTGTCAAGCGCCGTCACGAGAAAAAAGTTTAGGGAATGCTGCTCCGGGTAATAGGTAGCAATGGGCGGTAAGCACGGATCAACTAGGCCACCCTTTGAGGAAGTGGAAGTACAGTCAGGGAGAACTTCACCGCGCATCCGCTCCAGCCGAGATATGGCTGAGTTTGCTCGCGAGCCGAGTCCACTAATTGTCACAGTGAAAGGAAAAGTAAGGAAGGTATTTGGTGTTCACTTTAGGCGTTGGTTCATTATCAGAATTAGTGAATCACGAATATTCGATGTGGTTCGTCCGAACCCATAGTTCTTAAGAACTGCCTGGATTAGGTTATCTCCTCTAAGACTGGAGTCCTGTTCTAACAGCCACTTCATCAAGGCCGCGATTTCAGAGGGTGGAATTTCATCAAAACTTCTACCTCCTCGTGTGCGAGGAACAACAGGCGGACTACCGCTCTGTCGGACAATCTGATTCAGTTGATCTCGAGTGCCATGCTCATTGCTTTCGTCCAACAATCCTTGGCGGACCGCTTTCCGCACAGCTCGATTCAAGAATGAACGAATCTGGCGTCCAACTCTTTGGAGGCCCGCAGCTTTTGCATAAAGGCTGTAGGCTCTGTGGCAAATGATCGGCCCCTCAGCCTTAATGATCTCAACGAGTCCGGAAACAACTTCTTCTATCGATGCCGATCGAGGATCAGGCAGAGGCCTCGACGTCCACCTGCAATATGGAGCCAAAAAGGCATGAGGGGTTTCACATTGAAGCGATTCCATCTCCCCGAACTCAGCGCTCTGTGAGATAGGTGAAGCTCCATTAGTTTCCTGGTCGGCTGATGCACGGTCTCCCGCAAATAGGGAACTTGTGGTCGGTCCTTCGCGAGTGAGTTGAGCCACCGGGGTTTGTCCGGCTGCCCTAGCGCGGATAGGAGTTCTTCCTTGACCATGGTCGGACGCGAATGAGTTGCCAGTTGGTGATTGTGGGGAAGAACTGCCGCTAGAACCGTTGTTGGGATGAATTCCCAGACGAGTTAATGTATCCCAGAGTTCCTTGAGCGCGAGATCGCAGTCTCGATAGAAAGCGCTTCCACGGACCCTCCAGAAGACCCAGCCGCATCGTTCCAACATCCGCTGTCTAGCCACGTCTTCCGCGTACTGATCAGCCCCATGCCATGTATCGCCATCGCATTCAACGGCCAAGCGACCTTGCATCCCTTCAATTACGAGGTCGATACGGTATCCTGCAATCTCGAACTGGGGAATGACACGATAGCCACGTGCAGCAATCATGAGGAACACATCAATTTCGAACCAGCTGTCAAATGGAGGTGGTGGAAGATTTCTGCCCCGATCGGCAGTCCGGGCCATAACTCTCAGCTCTTCAATTCTAAGGCCACCGACGGTTGTAGATTCGACCGAAGGATTTTGACAGTATTCCAACAGGCGATACCGCAAGCAGCTAGGGCTAAGATCGTTAAGCGTGGCTGTATGAAAAAGCCACATCTGGTCTCTGGCTCTGCTGGCTGCCACATTGAAGCGCTTTTCATCTTTGGAACTTGCCAGAGTTCCGATGCGCCTTCCTTCGGCTGGGGCTGAGACTAGGCTGAGAAACATGATGTCCCTTTCGGTACCCTGAAAAGCATAGGCATCACCACACACAAGGTTTCGCTTCTCGATTTGCTCTGGGCCAATTTGTTTGAGGAGGAGCTGCTCGATGTGCCTCGCTTGCTCTTCTCCGAGGAGGCTAATGACACCCATGGATTTTCCAGCGTAGCGGGGATCTTCACAACATTTCTTCACCTGGGTAACAATCGCTTCCGCCTCAGGCGGATTTACCACCCGAGGCGAGTGACCTTTCATGTAGCCATCTGGGACATGCGTGGTTGTGACAACGGGAGCGAGGCGTCCAGCTCCATATTGTCTTAGCGGTATTAACGGTTCTGACCGATAGCAGAGATTGTTCGAGAACTGAATGATTTCAGGCATGCAGCGGAAGTGCTCGCGGAGCCGAATTCGACCTCCGAAACGAATTGCGGCCTGGTCAAAGAAACTATTGTCCACGCCGAGCGCGTCGCTGTGCGGTATATCGCAAAGATGACGTTGTCGTAATAGTTCTACATCCTCTCTGGTGATGCCCACAAAATCAGGGCTGATCTGTTTGTCGTCCCCTACGACGACGATTTTCTTGGCCAGGTACTGCAGGAATAGAGCTTCAGGACCTGACTGACTCGCCTCATCGACAATCACCACATCAAAGGTATCTGTGCCGGGGCGAATCGTTTCTGCCACGCGATAAATGGGCATAATCCAGGCTGGAATCGCTGAACGACATTCTTCCATATGTTCGCGAGCAGCTTTGCGATTCAAGCCGGCGTATTTCCCTTTGCCCTTGCCAATTCGCTGCATCGCCTTTGACCAAGCCTCGAGATGTTGACGTTGGTGCTCAGTCAACCTGGTTAAGCAATGCCTCCAGGCCTTTGCTGCCGAGAGGTCGCGAATGTGCTCACGGATTCGCTTTCGGTAGCTCTCAAGAGAGTGAGTTAAGCGTTCCTGTGCCTGTGGATCGTTGAAGCGGCGAAGCCAGTGATCGGCTCGAGCCCAGTTCCAGGCAGCGGAGAAGTGCGCCATGCGTTCATCCCAAACTGGATCACTGCAATTGGCTGTCAGGTCAGATGCAAGGGGTGGGCTTGCGGCCCGTAGTCTTTGCAGTAGGGCGTTTCGTCGTTCCACAGCAAGGCGGGTGTGCTTTAATCCACATAGGGCTCGATGCGCTTGACTATATTTCTCGTCATCTCTGGAACGAACTGCGTCTAGCATTTGACGAACACTGGGATGAGCATTGCGATCATGTGAGAGGGGGATAAGACGTTCTTCCAAGTGAGCAAATGCTTTGCCAGCCTCCTTAAACTCCTCCTCGCTGCTAACCGCAGAAGCGACTTCCGTGAGGACTCGGAGATCTTCAGGATCATGCCAGATAGGCTCTCGGAGGCCTGGAATCGACGTAACGATCTCTCGGAGGTTGAGCATTTTCTTGTGAAGCTCCAGGGCCTTCTCCAAAGGCTCACAGAGGTCGAGGTATTCCTCTACCTGCACAGAGAAGTCGCCGGCAGGAGGCTGGGCGTGAGTTGACCAGCGCGCATGAAGCCTCTCGAGACGTTCGCACACTTCGATCCAGACAATGAGTCTACGCAGAATATGCGCATCGTCACACAGGTCACCGTCTATGCGAACCTCCTTGATGAGGTAAAAACTCTCCTTAACCACTCTGGGGCGGAATGGACCAAACCCGAGCTTTCCGCCGTACTCCAGGTGCTGCAGCAATGAAACGGCATGATTCTTCACCACACTTCGGTCTCGTTCGCCGAGACCTGATATCTTCCATCGCGATGCCTTGGAAGCATGATTTTGGATGCTGGCTAGCGTATCCCTCGTCATGTTCAACAGGTCACGCCAGGCTCGGTCACGGTCCGCTAGCATGTGGATCGCAGCTTCCCTAACCCACGGGTGGATGTGCTGTGTCAGAGTGTCTAAGTCTCTCAGTAACTCTGAGAGCCCCGAGATGAGAGCTGTACGCAGCTCTAAAGATGCGGAGGTCAGTGCGGAATAAGATGGATGAGATCGAAGTGGCTCCGCCATTACGAAACGCGCCTGCGCCGCGGCTTGTTTCCTGACTAACTGTGAGAATTCGATCGGACTGATTAAGGATTCGGGATCGAGCCAAGCCTTTGAAAGCTCCTGCTCTTGATCGTTATTTATTTCACGAAGAATCCTGACAACCTCCGCCGCTTCCTCATCCGAAAGCGGGGGATCTTCATCTTCGCTTGGCCTGGCTGGCAACCAACAATAACGAGGCTGATTCTCTCTCAGCCGGACAGCAATGTCTTGAGCGGTACCCGAATAACCACCAAACCGAGGCGGGTGTTGGTAGGTTTCAGCTTCTCTGAGTGAGCGTAACTCCGACAAGCAAGAAGCCTCGCTCCTACGAGCCTCGTCGAGTTTCTTTTCCAATTCACGGATTCGTTGTCGGTTCTTCTCAGGATTCCAAGCCTTATACTGGTCAGTTATCCCTCTAACGGAATCCTCAAGGGATTGAAGTGCGTTAAGGTCGTCGCCGAGCAGAATGACACAAAGACCGGCAATCTCCTTCAGATCAATTTCTTGCTCGAACTTGTCAAGTAAGGCCTTAAGTGCTCGTGAAGTGTGGCTCGTAATTAGGACGCGTTGCCCTGTAGCTAACAAGTGGCAAACCAAGTTAGCAATCGTGTGAGATTTCCCTGTACCCGGAGGCCCTTGGACCAAAACCCCTTGGCGGGTGGAGAGTCTTTGAGCGATATCACGCTGCTCCTCATTGGCCAGCAGAGGGAAATAGATCTCCCCCGTTTCTGATGGAACCTGCCGATCAGGTGGCTTATCTCCATCCTCATATCCATCGGTTGGAATGGCCGAGTCATCAATGATCTTGACCAATCGTTGCACCCCGATCGGTACAGGCAGCCCGTCTCGCAATTGCTGGGTGATCTCTTGGAACATGCGGAGGAGGCTGCGCTCAGTGCGTCTGCGCAAAATCAGTGCGGGAGCGAAATGGATATGGGGGTCTGGACTTACTTCCTTTGGGGGATTCAAAGTGTCATCGTATTGACCACGAGAGGATGCGGCATGGGCCCAAGCTTTTAATGTTGCGTGGATCCTGACGCGATCCCAAATAGAGTCTCCGATCCCCTCCAACTCACGTTCAGCCGCGCCTTGCTCTTCGGGAGAAGGTCGATCTTGGGGCTCAAGCATATCCTGCTCAAGGGTTGGTTTGGCTCCTTCCCCGGCAGGGCTGATCGTGATCACCCCTCGTGGTGCATCGAAGGAAAGGTTGGTCTGGACGGTGACAATGTGTCGTTTGACTTCGTACCCTGCTGACGTTCTCCAGGCCAGGCAACCGAGGCCGAGCACTACTTCATACGCTTCGCCAAGTCGCTGCTGTTTCTGATAAACAGAAAAGAGGTCGGTATAGACCTTTTGGACGGCTTGAAGTCGTCGATCTTCCTCTGCCCACGGCCACCAGTCGTTTTGAACATACTGTTCCCAAAGAGGCTTAATTTCAGGGCATTCTGACAGTTCTTTAAAAGCGGTCCGCTGTTCTGCCTCTGTGTTATCCCCGCCTTGCGGAGGGACAGATACAGTGATGCGTTCTCGTAGTTCAGGGAGTTCAAGACCGGAATCTTCGACCTTTTTTGGATCTAACCATGGCTTCAGTTGTTCGGGGATCTTGGGAGGAGGCTTCAGGCGAGGTTTGTTGATCTCTACCCAAACGTCAGATTCTTCCTGGTCTTGGTTCATTCGCCACGCTATACAGTGGCAGCCCGGTTCTCGGGGTATTTCATCGAACCAGAGAACCTTCTCGTACTGATCACAAGTCCGGGTAGTCTTAGAACGGAGCTCGGTTATCTCTCTCAGGAATGTGAAAAGCCGAATGGCGCGATCGCGGACTTCCTGATCCGGTAGTGAAGAGGGAGTACTGTCGTTGGGTCCATCCATTACGACTTTCCCTCAGACGAGCGGCTGCGAAAAGATGGCTGTAGCGAGGCAGCAAAATTTATCACAATTTCCTCAATAAAATCATGCATGCAAAAGGTGGGCACGTCGATCGTTCTTTCGCCGCATCTAAAGACTGAAAAGGTACCTAAGTCTTTTGGAGCCCGGGTCGGTCGCAGTGAGGGTGTGTTGTGCGCATTCCGACAAAAGCAGAAAATGCACCGGGAATCTTTTCGAGTTGCCACTATTTGAGACGGTCTTCTAAAGACCAGAAAAGGGATAGGAATCTTTTCAGGCATGATGCATGATAACGATGAGCGTTCAGGTCCACAAACCCCAAGGCGGACATTCTGAGTGGTCAGTGCACGTTGTGGGGAGGTCTAGCCCCAGTGCTTCTTGAGCAGGTGATTCTGGACAAAGCATTTCGCGGAGAGCTGTAACAATGCCAGGACCTGGACAGAAGTGGACGGGTGTCTCCGAAGCGATTGCCTTGCAGGTCAAGGATTACCTCCTCCAGGAAGGTGGCAGTCAGGACGCCAAGGTGACAGGCGCTGCAGAGGTCTGGCGCATCCGCTTATCCGACGCAACGATCACATACTACAAGTCGGGCACTCTCTACGCTACCGCTTCGTCTGACCCGGTGGTTCATAGGGCCTGCCAACTCATTTGTTCCAAGGTTGGGCCAAGATTCGCACCGCCAAGCCGCGAGCTGCTCATTGGGCTAGACGAAACCGGCAAGGGCGAGGTTATCGGCCATACAGTGCTTGTTGGAGTCCTCGCGCCAGGCGTCCTTGCGGCAGAACTAGAAGCAATAGTGTCGGTTGCTAACACGAAGGAGAGGCGAGACCCATCCTATTGGGAGAACCTCTTCCAACTCATTGACAAGTTCAAAGCCAAAGGTCTCAAGTCCTTAATGGAAAAGATTCCACCCTGGCACATTGATCGGTTCAACCTCAACCAAATCATGGATGTGGTCTATCAACGCATCCTTTCAGTCCTTAGCAAAGGGATTGACCCTGGACGGTACCGTGTGGTGGTGGACGATTATGGGGTCGGTGGCTCCCTAACCAGATACCTCACCGCGCTCCGAAGTAGTGGAGCTGAGGTGATCATTGCGACGGGCGCGGACGATCGCTATGTAGAAGGGCGTGTGGCTTCCATTTTGGCGAAGCGTGAGCGCGAAAGGATGATGGAAGCGCTGCAGCAGGCGTCCGAATACAAGATCGCAGGTCGCACACTTGGTTCTGGTAACGCCGGTGATGCTGAGACCCTTGCCTGGCTAGAAGCCTGGAAGGCGACCGGCCAGAACTGGCCATGGTTTGTGAAGCGGTCTTTCAAGACGGTACGGAACCTGGACGGGTTAAAGGGCAAGGCTGCTAAATTTAGACCTCCGATACGTGACGATATCCTGTCACCCTCATTCATTGAGGAGTTCAACAAGGGAAAGCTCTCAGTGACCAGCCTGTCCGTAGTTTGTCCTTCGTGTGGTGCAGTTAGCAAGGCTGCATTGGTAACACCGGACACCAATGGGCAGTTTGTAGGCCGATGCGTAAATGAGACGTGTAAAAGAGTCATACCAGACATGGGCTTCACTCTTCGGTACTACTGTGGGTTTATTCTTGCCGACGCTAATATCATCACCGGTGGGCTTCTCTCCAAGGATCTAGAACGGTCCCGCTTCTTCGAAGGCTTTACACTGCTGCTCCACGCCATCGTCCGCAGGCAAGAATGCGATACAGCCGGGGGCAAGCGTGAACTGGACAGGCTGGCCAAGTTCGCAGCGATCGGCCGCATCTCCCTTGAAGAAGTAGGTAGCGTTCTCGATGGAAGCGCGAGCATTGATAGAGACCAGGCCATCCTGGAGTCGGCCTTGGAACATAATGCCATTCTTGTCACCGATGACCGCAATATGAAGGCCGCCGCACAGGCAAGGAATATCTTTACGCTCTCCACCAAGTAGCTGACTTGAGGACTTAGCGTCCTACTGCATCTGAAGGATGGAAGACGCAAGTAACGGTGTACGAGAAAGCGTAGGCGGTGGCCTGGCCAGAGAGGCGAGGGGACCTACGGTGATTCAAGTCACTGAGCTTTCCTTTCATGAGTCGGATACCTTGCTCAAAGGCTTGTCGTGCGAGGGCCGCCAGAACGTGAAGGAGGCGTTCCACGCAGAAAAAGCAAATATTGACAGCGGGAAGCCTGTATGGGCTCTGCCGAGAAACGAGCGCATTTACTATGTGGCGAAATTGCAAAACGAACCGTACCTGCTCGTTGCTATGCACCCGAATCCCTTGCTGAGTTCTCCGCATATTGTGAACATCTCTTCCCTTGCGA
The DNA here is from genome assembly GCA_040755395.1 of Nitrospirota bacterium. Lineage (NCBI taxonomy): Bacteria > Pseudomonadati > Nitrospirota > Nitrospirota bacterium. The sequence continues at coordinate 17,282 of JBFMAX010000023.1, read as the reverse complement.
GAGTCGCTTCACCGACGAAAGGGAAAGGACCCGATTGCCTGAGAGCGATCATCCAAGAAGGACTCGTACCGTTCTGCGAACAAAATGGCAAGACTCTGATCGTCGCGCGCATTCATACCGAAAGAGGCCTCAAAGTGTTCAGGGCACTTCAAAGTGTTCGGCCACGTGGCATCTCAATTGTCACGATCGAGGTAACCAGCCCCGACTGGTCTTGCACAATGACCGTTGCTGATGGCAGTGGACCGCCTTAAGAAAACTAGAGGTGGAAATTCACATATCGGGCGGAAGGTTCAAGTCAAACAGGTACCGAGGCCTTATATAAACCAACTGTGGTGGTCAGGGATTGAGTGCGGCTCAGGGCACACCAATTTCTACAGAAATTGTGATCGAGCCGACGGAGGGATGGCACACAAGTCTACCTTCTTCTCTTCAGGGACACTCAGATGGCTAAAGTCATCTGATGCCCACAGAGCCCTGATTACCTCTGACCTCCCGAAGAGGGAGAAGAGAGACTCGTCTCTCAGAATCACGTGATACACCGTCCGGGCGAGCACCTCGGCCTGGCGCGTAATCTGGTTGGCTTGACATAAGCGTTCCGATTCATTTGCGCCCGGGAACAGGTCATCCCAGTCCGCCTGGTGCTCAACTCGGCTGCGGAGATCGTACATCAGCCCAAGAGTTGCTTCTGTATTCGAATCTGTACGGACAAACAGCTTGCAGCGCTTGATGAAGTTTCTCCTTCCTTTGCTTTTCTCGGTCATCACGATGGCGTCGAGTGAACGGACAAATCCATGGAGACGATCATAATCCAGTTCCTCAGCTAGAGCTCTCTGAAAGGATTTGAGCCCTCTTCGTAGCTGGAGGACGCTCTTGGGATCATCGTAAACACGGTTGATCACGCCAAAGATCCAGCCAGCTTCGCGGGCTGATTCTGAACGAAACCGAAGAGGCATGCTCTCGGCATCGTAATAAAAGGTGGGAAGGCGAGAGACCTGGCGGATTTGGACTTCCTCTCCAACTTTGCCTCCAGAAACAACATTGCTTCCACGGTAGGCCGGGACTCCAAGGATGAGAACCGAGTACCAGAGTTTTAATACGGTTCTTTCAAGGTCCTGATTCTCGTTGTCGAGGACTTGAGGATTGGCGGATGGAGAAGAAGCGAGCAACACCAGGTTTGCTTTCTCAATCTCGCCTGCCCGTAAAGTGCCAATCCACTGTCGCCATTGGGGATCTATCTCGAACGGGGCGTTCGGGCAGAAGAATATCCCCTCAGCGACAGCCAGAACCTCGCTGAGATCTGAGGTCGCACCATCGAATGCGATGGCAACGAACTTGGAATTCAGAGGAATGAGGTTGTCGATCATTCGAGAATAGGATCTGCCGACGAACCGCTTCCCGTCATGAAAGCATTTGTGACTGCAGCAAGTCAAAAAGTAACGGAAGTCTTTCGGTGCTTTCGTGCTTTCACGTTTTCGCCTACCCGTCTTCCTGCCCATCGCGATGCTGTCGAACGTTGAGCCGCCTTCCAGCGCAGCGCAGGATGCTCCCGGATCGTCGCCTGCCGGAAGCAAGTCGGAAAGTCGCGCGGGCCTGCCGGCGTGACAGGATCAAGTATCTCTTTCCAGCCCGAGGAGGCGGCAAACTTCGTGAACGGTCATGAACCCATCCTGCCGGAGCCGTGTCTCTGTTCCCGCATCGCCCCCGCCTAGAAACTTCGCAACCCACGTCGGACCTTCGGCATCCAGGGCACGGAACTTCTGAGCGATTGCGCGGAGGCCTTTTTGCACGGGCTTCTCACTCATGAAAGGCTTGAACGCCGCCGCGACAGTTTGGGGACCTCCGCGTGTGTGGCCGCAGAGCGCATAGATGTCGTAGGCGTCCTTCTCTGCATACCGTTCCCCGATGGCGATCCCCTTCAAGGCCAGACTGGCTACGAGATCGGCCACCTTGAGACGCACCCGCGCCTGAGCATTCCATGTCAAATGTTTCTAGTGCAAGTTGTAGATTTTGTGAGGCGATTGTTTGATATTGACGAACAATTGCCATATTATGTCTATCCAGGTACCGGGTAGAACAAGTTGCGCGTTTGTTCGACAGAGACGAACAATGTCCAGAGAAAATCCAATCCATTCTGGCCCAGGAGTCGAGCTTGTCAGAAAGCTGACCGCTGAAGGCGACCGGATATTCACGATCGCCAGGGCCCGCGAGTTGGCTCCGGGCGTCCGCCTGTCAGACGGCTACCTGCGCCAGGCGCTCCACCATCTCACCAAGTCCGGGTGGCTGGTCCGCCTGCGCAAGGGGCTTTATGCCGTCTCGTCTACAGTCCCCGGCGTCTCGCCAGCCCATGAGTTCGAAATCGCCATGGCCCTGGTGGATCCGGCTGCGGTCTCGCACTGGTCGGCCCTCCAGTACCACGGGCTGACTGAGCAGGCACCGAGGAAGGTCTTCGTCCTCACGACAACCGAGACCTCGGTTCCTCGTGCGCGGGGCGCCAGGGCGAAGACGGTCCGGAACGGCTACCCGATAGGCGAGACCACCTACCAGTTCATCCAAGTCAAGCCGGAGCGGTTCTTCGGGACGGAGAAGGTATGGGTCGGAGAAGCACGTGTAACGATCACCGATCCCGAGCGGACGTTGCTTGATGGGCTGTCCATGCCGCAATACTGCGGCGACTTTGCCGAAGTGTTGCATGCGTTCCAGGTACGAGGCAAGGATCTGAACGTCGAACGGATCACCGAGTACGCCCTCAAGTTGGACGCGGCGACGGCCAAGCGCCTGGGCTGGGTACTGGAAAGCCAAGGTGTTGAGTCGAGCAAGCTCGAACGTCTCGCCGCACTGCCGATCAAGGGCTACCGCACGCTCGATCCAACTGGTCCCCGCAAGGGCCCTTACAACAAGCGCTGGATGATTCAAGAGAACCTTCCCGGAAAGGTCAAGGCATGAAGCCTCTCCGCACACGCCTTCAGGAAGCACGCAAGCGCGTCGGCCTTCCGTGGGAAGCCCTAGAACGGGATTACCTCTTGTCTTGGATTCTCGCCGGCATCGCTCAGGTTGAATCGCTTCGCGACACTCTCATTTTTAAGGGCGGTACGGCGCTGAAGAAGTGCTACTTCGGCGATTACCGCTTCTCAGAGGACTTGGACTTCTCCGGGCTGGAAGGTGTTCCCACCGGCAGCGCGATGGAACGAGCTGTTCAGGAGGCTTGCAGTGCGGCAGTGAAGCTGCTCGATGTGTATGCACCAGTGGAGATCTCCTGTGAACGGTATACCGAGCGGGAACCGCATCCGGGCGGACAGGAGGCCTTTACGATCCGCGCTCGCCTCCCATGGCAGAGACAGCCTCAGACACGTGTGATGATTGAGACCGCGATGGACGAGAAGCTCCTCAAGCCTGCGCGGAAAAGGAAGGTCCTTCATGAATACGGAGAGCCGATCGAGGCGGAGATTTCCGTATACGCCTTGGAAGAGATTGTGGCGGAAAAGCTGCGAGCGATCCTCCAGCACATGGAGAGGCTCGAACATCGTGGCTGGAGCCGATCGCGCGCCCGTGACTACTATGACCTCTGGCGTGTGCTGGGCGTCTACAAGGACCGCATGGACCTCTCCGATTTCCCCGCTTTCCTCGCCGAGAAGTGCGCAATTCGGAAAGTCAGCTTCAGGCGACCAGAGGACTTTTTCCAGGAATCCATGCTTACCTATGTCGAGAAGACTTGGGACCAGTGGCTGGGCCCGCTGGTGCCGGGGCTCCCTTCATTTAGGACCGTGATCACTGAACTCCGCCCGCAAGTCGCAGCTCTCCTTTCGACCACAGCGTGACCCGTGGCCCTGTAAATCTGGTTGATGATGTCATGGCACGCGCATCGACTTATTTTGAGACGTGGCATCACTTTGGGCACAAGACGACCCGCGACCTAACCAGAACAGAGACCTGGACTCTCATCATCCTGAGGGGGTTCAGGTTGAGGCGCAGACATCGGCTGATGCGCCGCGCGAAGAAAGGCGCGTACGCTTTGCGCAAGAAACAATCGCCACAATTCTGCATATTGTTACCAAATTAGCTATTTTTCCGTACGGGTAAAATAGCCAATCAGGTAAAAGTCTGCGAAGCCTTCTGTTTCCAGGTCAAAGCGAGTGAGCAACGTGGGGCGATGTCTCCGCAGTCGTTCACACGTGGTTTCTGCGCTATTGGGCAAGTCGAACTTGTTGAATTGCACAAATATAACCAGTATCGATAGTGATTCGGTTACGCTTTGGCAAGTGTCTTGGCAGTCTCACCGGGGGTCGATGTCCTGCTGTTTCGTGTGACCATCAGGATGCCCCTAACACGGTTTGCTGCTTCGGGTTTTCCCGCTTAGCTCCTATGGAGCCGACCGCCAAGTGAGTCCAAAGGATCGATGCGGGGGACTATCACTGCTTGTCTGCTACAGAACTAATTGGTAGCGGCGCTCACAAGCCGCTGTAGTGCCGGGAGCGACGGCGTGGGAATTGATCTCCTTTTGTGCTTCCGTTCCCCTTTGCGTTGGAAATGCTGGTGCACCGTCAGCAACATCTTGCTCGCGTTCTGTTCCAAGGCTCTGCGCAGTGGATCAAGGTCCAGTCGCGCTTAGATTCTTGTCGTGCTGATGTTGCTGTGGTTGAGGACCGCCCCGATCAACTGAAGGCTTTCCCCACTGCCGGCCAGCCATGATCCCACAGTGCGCCGGAGATCGTGAAGTCTGACATCCGAGACGCCTCCCTTGGTCCGAATACGGCCCCAGGCTCGCTTGATGTTCACCCGATGGGACCCATTGCGCCCCGCGAACACATAGGGATTCCCGTCTTGTCGTGGAAGCTTGCTCAAGACGGCGCGGAGCGGTCCCGCCAGGGGAAGCACGTGCGGGCGATCTGCCTTCGTCTGTGGGATACGCCACTCGGCTTGCTCCAAGCTGATGTCCTCCCACCGCATCGTGAGGACCTCTTCGCGGCGAGCTCCAGTGAACAAGTACGTGAGAAAAGTGCCGCGCACGTACTCATCCGGTTCTTCGAGGATCGCGGCAAACACACGAGGGAATTCATCGGGCCGCACGAAACGATCCCGTTCTTTTTCTTTGAAGAAATGAATTCTGGTTGCAGGATTCTCCCCATGAAACATTCCCCAGTCCTTGGCCAGATTGAACATCTTTCTGAGCAGGGCCACGGCGCGATTCGCGCGATAGGGCGCCGTTTCCCCGATTTTCGAATGCAGTAGGACGATCTCATTCCGGCTAATGTCGGACAACTTCCGCGTCTTCAACTCCTTGAGATGCGTGTCCAGCATGCTCCGGTCATCCCTCGCCGACCGCTTCATGGGGAGATGCCGTTGCTCATACAATATGGCCAGGTCGCCAAAGGTCGGTTCCTTGATCCTGTCCTGACGTGCTTGCGCAGGATCTTCGCCTTGCGCGATGGCCCCGACATGAGCTTCCGCCTGCTTACGAGCCTGGTCAACCGTGAGAGGACCATACGGACCGATGGTGATTCGCCTGACCCTCCCTCTGACACGTTTCTCCAGAATGAAGGTCTTTGTTCCCTTCGTCACTCGCAACGCGAAACCGCGAAGCACGCAGTCTCGGAGAAAGACCTGCCCGGAGGATGGGAACGGAGTGTCATCGATGAGGCGTTTCGTGAGTTTTGGCATGGACGCGTCCTCCGTGCGCGCTTGACTTCTCGCTCACCACGATCTAATCAGCGGGCCGAAATGTAGACGCTGTGTAGACACGAGAGAGCGAAATGTCGGGGTCTAGACCGTAATCTAGAGGAGGACCGTAATCACAACTCGTTGAAGTGTCAAGAGGTGTGGTAAGGGATAGTACCTGAGAGTAAATGCTGGTGCTGACTCTTAATCAGCGGGCCGCAGGTTCGATCCCTGCACGGTCCACCAAACCGCACTTCGTGCGTACCGCCCGCTCTTCATCGTCGTTTCGTCATGAGCACGGGCGGATAAATCCCTCCAGGACTCTGGTCCCCCTCTCTGAACCTCGCTTGCGCGACCCGGAGGCCGGGTCATAGCTCTGGCCGACCGGAGAGTGTCCTCAACCCGTCAGTATTCATTCCTCAAACCTCAACAAGTCAGAAACCCTATCCCCAAAATCGCCGATCGGTGTGGACGCCTTTTCCCTCCCTTTGAGAGTTCCCGGTCTAAAAGAGTTCTTGCAAAGCCCCTTCGGCTTTGAAAGAATGAGTTGCATTTCTTTCAAAACTAAAGCAGCTTTGAAAGTCGCCTGACATTCAGAGTGTTCACGCCATGAATCCAAAAGACTTCCGCACCCCAAGCGCAGGGAAAGTCATCAGAACGGCTACAGGCTATTCAGCATTCATTCCGGCCAAGCTGCCACCCGCGCTCGAATACGATAGCCAGTTTGTGCTGTCGCTGTCTCGGGCCGATGCCGCTCTCAGCGAACTCTCTGGACTCGGGCGGCATCTGCCCAATCCTCACCTCCTGATCGCTCCCTATGTCCGACGCGAAGCCGTGTTGTCGTCCCGCATTGAAGGCACAAAAGCCAGCTTGTCTGATCTCTTGATCGACGAGATGGGACAACCAAAGCAGCGCGCGGAAGATGACGACGTGCAGGAAGTACGGAATTACGTGTCGGCCATGGAGTATGGCTTCGAACGGTTACACAAGCTGCCGCTTTCGCTGAGGCTTGTTCGAGAGATCCATGCGCGGCTCATGAAAGGTGTCCGCGGGGACCGAGCGACTCCCGGAGAATTTCGCCGCAGCCAGAATTGGATCGGCCCTCCCGGAAGCACCATCGAAACTGCCCCTTATGTCCCTCCTCCGCCGGAATACCTTGACGAGCTGCTGGGAGACTGGGAACGATTTCTCCATGAACGGAACGTATTACCCGATCTGGTCCAGTGCGCCATCATGCACGAGCAGTTTGAAGCGATTCACCCGTTCCTCGACAGCAACGGCCGACTCGGCCGGCTCCTCATCACGCTCTTCCTCATGGAGCGAGGCCGGTTGTCGCAGCCGTTACTCTACTTGTCCGCCTACATTGAAGCCCGTCGCCAAGACTATTACGACCTTCTACAACGGGTCCGGACGCATGGAGATTGGATGGCTTGGCTTCGATTCTTCATTGCCGGCGTAACGGAAATTGCTCTTGAGGCCGTGGGACAGGCCGGCCGCTTAATGGATCTGCGTGAAAAGTTCCGTGCCCGCCTCCGAGACAAACCGAAAGCACTGGCCCTGCTCGATGAACTTTTTCTCAATCCGTACATGTCGGCTGCAAGGGCTGAGCGAGTCCTGAAGGTCTCCAACCCCACGGCTCGACAGACAGTGACACTTCTGCAACGAAAAGGCATGCTGGAGGAAATTACAGGTAGGACATGGGGGAGGTTATATCTCGCAAAACCGATCATGGAAACAATCGAGTTGAAAGGGAAGGGCCGCTAAGCCGGTGACTTCCTGCCGATTCTGCCTGATCTACCTAGCATGAGGAATTCGGTCAAGATCCTTCGATGAAAGAATCCGAACCGATAAAAAAGCGCCTGTTCAACATTCGCGAAGTGGCGGAGTATACGGGACTCTCAGTCCACACCCTCTACGCGATGGTCAGCCAACGCCGAATCCCATACGTCAAAGTTGGTCGGCTCACCAAATTCGATTTCAAGGCTATCGATGCATGGATCGAGAGAAACTCTGTGAAACCCTTGGCACGAACATCAATCTGAAAAGCGGCAATGCGCCTCAACTGAATCGATTGGCCAATTTTTGAGCGTGCATGGTTATTCCGCTAGCATGTCCAAGAAGGCACGGGCACTTATGACTTTGATTCCACGGTAGTCACCCAATCTCAGAAGATGCTTGTCCCCAGAGACGAGGCACTGCGCTCCAGCAACAAGCGCCGTTTCAATGAACTTGTCGTCCTCTGGATCATCCGTTAGCACTCGCAGTGTGCCGGGAATTCCAATCAGCCTGGCAGACTCCTGCACAAGGGCAATCCCTTCCTCGACTTCCTCCCTCGTCAGGGCAAATTTCTTATCCAAGACATTCCGGAACTCATCTATGATGGGAGGCGAGAGGATCAGTTCAGCGAGGCCCGCGCGGATTGCCAGCAGACAGCGGTATGGTGTGCCACGCCACAGCATGGCGGACACGAGAATGTTCGTGTCGAAAACGACTTTCACTTGTCGCGCTCATGGAGAATCTCATCTATGAGTGTTTCCCGCTCCTCTTCCGTGAGTCGGGAAAAATCGACGCCCCGCGCGCGACAGACCGATTCCAACTTGCTTCGGTTCCGCTCGACGAGGCGGTCCAGCCGCTCCAAGCCCCCGAGTAACTTCTGAAGCGCCGCCCGTCTGCCTGCCGGTGATAATTGATCCAGGCAACGCAGGATCTGTTCGTCATTGACTTCGATGGTTGGCATGCCAGCCTCCCGGTTAGAATCGCCCACGCGCCGCAAACAACTTCTTTATTCTACGCAGAGCACTTGAAGCTGTCGAGAGAGTTTCACGGTGGTTCGCGATGACAATCGGTTTACCGGTCACCTTTCGGGATCGCATCTCTGGCTCCTAGCACAGAAGGCGGCCAGGGCGTGGATGCGAATCCTTGAATCCCAGGCGCTCATAGGTCCTCATCCGCTTCGTATACATGTGCTTGAGCACCGGAGAGTGAATGTCCGCATAGTCATAGAGCTGCACTGTCGTTTTGCCAGGGCGGGGCCGCAGTAGGCGGCCGATGTACTGGATGAGCTTGCCCTTGAAGGAAATCGGAAAAGCCAGGAACAGCGTGTCAATCTGCGGGCAATCAAACCCTTCCCCCAGATACTGACCGGTTGCAATCAGAAGGAACGGCTGATCCGGGGGCGTCGCACGGACCGCCTCGGTCATCTTGGTTCGCGCCTTCGCCGACATACTGCCATTCAGGACAAACGGCTGAATGCCAGCTCCGATGAGTCGTTCTGCCATCGCTTCACAGTGCGCCCGCCGTTCACTCAAGACGAGGCATCGGCGCCCGTCGCGCACCGCGGCCAGCACGTCTGCCACGATCAAGGCGGTTCGGTCAGTATCGCCAGCCAATGCCGAGAAGATCTCTTGGATGGATGCCTCTCCAGCGGCCAGCATTTCGAACGGCGTCTCTCGGACGATCAACTCACGCACCAGATCCTGGCCATCATTCCCTTCCTGTGGTGACACCGTATATCGAATCGGTCCGCATTGCATCGTGATGAGCTCTTGGAGCCCGTCTCGTCGGTATGGCGTGGCCGTGAGGCCGAGCACATACCGAACCGGAGCTTGCTTCAGACAAGATTCGAACGAGAAGGCCGGCACATGGTGGCATTCATCCACAACGAGCAGGCCATACCGACCAAAGAAAGCAGGCAAGTCTTCACGCCGTTGCAGTGATTGGATCATCGCCAAGTCCACGGCATCGCCGGCACGGCACATGCCACCCCTGACTTCCCCGATCTCGGAGGGAGCCAAGCCGAGCCACTCCTGCATATGGCTTCGCCACTGGTTGAGAAGCGGCTGCCGATGAACGAGCACGAGGGTTGGGACATTCCGCTGGGCGATGATAGCGCAGGCCATGACCGTTTTTCCGATTCCTGGCGGTGCGACCAAGACCCCCTGCTCATGGCTCGCAACTTCGTGCACAACCTTTTGCTGGATCGGCGAGAGCGTGCCCTTGAAGCGAAACTCTCTAAGAGCAGGGATCGGGCGGCGGTCTGTTACGACCAGCTTGCTCCCTGCTGTGGTCGCGACGGCCTGAAGATTCTCCATGACGCCGCGAGGAAGATGCAGATGCGTGAGATCCTCCTCATAGCACCGGATGAACCGCGGGGTCCGATAGGTGGAGAGGCGGAGTTTCTGACGCTCGTAAAACACCGGGTTGTGGAGGGAGGCCAGATGTTCGAACTCGGCGATAACCCAACTGGGCAGCCTCGCTTTCTCGATCGACAAGGCCGCTCCGACAATACAGTGGATACTCGCGGGAACCGGCTGGTCGTTCAACCGGCATACCTGATTGGTTCTCCAGGCTTCCGGCCCAACCATGACCGGCGCGAGTGCAGTCAGGAGATGCTCGAGTTGGTCGGGTGACAGACGCTGGATTGTGCTGAGAAATGCCCATTGATCTGGCCAAGGTCGAAGCTCCCGATCCAGAAATTGCGTATTTCCCAGCGTCGAGGCCTGCCGCTGCAACGGCAGCGCGATCAGGTTGCCGAATCCGCCTTTGGGAAGAACATCCTGGCTGGGGAACAGGCGGTCGTAACTTGTGAGGTCGAGGGGAGCCCGCAGGGCCATTGTCTCCCGGAGCAGCGAGAGCCCCAACCGTCTGGCGGAAGCGGCCGGCACTGGAGCCGCGAAGAAGATCCACACATGACCACCCGTTCCGGATCGGGAGCGTTCCAAGTAGGCGGGAACGCTATACTGCTCGCAAGTTGTCACATACGCCAAGGCGTCCATGGCCCATACCGGTGTGGGTGTGTCAGCACTGCGCTGGGAAGCGGATGCATTTCCCGAATGGGGAAAGCTGGGAAGAAGCAGGGCTTCCCTTACCGTCAAAATCGCACGCCAAGAACCAGCAGGTGTCATCGGGAAGAAGTGGATACACGCCGACCGTGTGCTGGCCCGCCAGGTGCCGACGAATCACCTCGTCGGTCAGCGGCAGATAGTCATCGGTAGAAGGCTGCATGCCTGGCTTACGACTCCACCAACCTCCTTTCACAGCCGGGGCATAGCCCTTTCTTCCCGTCTGCCTGTTCTCCCACAACAGTGGGTACACATCCTCCCGCCCGCGAAAGAGCATTCTGAACAGGGTGATCTTCTGTTCAAGCGAAGAACGTTCATTGGTCGGCGGGAGAGCATCGGACTGGATGAAGAGTTGCGGAGATGAGGCTGCGGGTGGAGCCATGCGGAGGAAAGGCTCAGAGAATCCAAGCCTGGAGCGAAGCGCTTCATTTTCCGCACGCAACCGCTGGCATTCAGTAAGAGCCGCCTCGAGTTGGCGCTGCAGAGCGGCGATCTGGCCAGCAGGGAGATCAGAACCGTCCTCGGGGTTGGGGTTGTGTGACATCAAAACCTCGAACCCAATAGCCAGTGTGCGTAATCCTCCAACTTGCCGACGAAATCCGCAAGGAAGCGACAAATGGATTTGCTACGAAGCCATAACAACATTCCCTATCATTCCTGTCGCCTAGTGTAGTGTCCCATAACTATGTGGCATATGTCTTGCGTCTTGTGTGGGCATCTCATCCAAGGAGGTGCGCACATGAAGACTGGCCGACCGAAAACGCCATTGGGGCTGACACCTGACGAGGTGGCGCAGTTGCAGCGGGTGGTCGCGTCCCGTTCGATGCCCCAGGGCCTCGCGACGCGGGCCCGCATGATCCTGTTGTCCGACGACGGCCTGAGCAACGCGGCGATCGCCCGGAAGCTGGGCGTGACGAATGCGACCGTGGGCAAATGGCGACGGCGCTTTGTCGCCGATCGCCTCGCGGGCCTGCACGATGAACTGCGCCCGGGACGGCCCCGCACGCGAACGGACGAGGAGATCGCCAGCCTCGTGCAGAAGACCTTGCGCACCAACCCGACGGCCAGTACGCAGTGGAGTTGCCGCACGATGGAGGAGGCCACCGGGATCTCCAAATCCACGGTCCATCGTGTCTGGCAGATGTTTGGGCTGCAGTCGCATCGGCAGCGCACCTTCAAGCTCTCCACTGATCCCTTCTTTGTGGAAAAGGTCCGGGACATCGTGGGCCTCTATCTCAATCCGCCGGACAAGGCGCTGGTGTTGTGCGGGGATGAGAAAACCCAGGTCCAGGCCTTGAATCGCACGCAACCGGTCCTCCCCTTGGGGTTGGGCTACGTCGAGGGCGTCACGCATGACGACGTGCGCCACGGCACCACCACGTTGTTCGCCGCCCTGGACGTGGAGACCGGGACCGTCCTCAGTCAATGTCGACGACGCCATCGCCATCAGGAGTTCCTCGCGTTTCTGCGCCATGTCGATACGAGTGTGCCGCAGGATCTGGATATCCATCTGATCATCGATAACTATGCCACCCACAAACATCCCAAGGTCCGGACCTGGCTCGCGATGCGCCCCCGCTATCATGTCCACTACACGCCGACGTACGCATCCTGGCTCAACCAAGTCGAACTCTGGTTCCGTCGGATCTCTCAGCAGGCGATCCGTCGTGGGTCCTTCCAGAGTGTCAAAGAATTGGTGGCCAAGATCGATCACTTTGTGCAGACGCATAATAAGACCGCACGGCCCTTTGCGTGGACCGCGACCGCAGACTCAATCCTGGCGAAGGTCCGCAGACTTTGCGAACGTATTTCCGGGACGCAACACTAGTCCTGCATGTCAGCCTTCCCTTACAATACCTCAATTTTCTAGTGCTTCTGGCCTAAAAGTCGGGTTGATTTCCTGAAAAGAAAACTGTATCCCTCTGCGACAAACAACAGTTCGTGTGAGGAAGGGGTGTCCCGTACCTTCTCTCTTCAGATCTGACTCCAGGAGCCAACCTCTTGGTAATCCCACCGTTACTCGTGCCGCGTGAATCAAGTCTTAGCATTTCAGGTCTTAGGGTCCCATCCGAATTCTATTGGGTCTTGAAGGACCCTGTCCCTCTCGCAGGCATGCGTAGCCCCACAAAAACGACTCCTTGGGCAGAGATCAGTGCAGCTGGGTTTGAGTACTTCGTGTGCCTCGCTGAAGATAGCCCAACCTATACCCCTGCCCGACTGACATTACTTTATGCGGTCAAGTTGCAGAACCTCGTCTCTGGGCGGCCACCCAATAATCCAGTGGGCGAGGGAGCCCGAGTCCGCACCGCTGCAAGAATAATTTCTGAAAAGGTTTTATCAGGTCACGGCGTAGTGGTCCACTGTGTGGGTGGACGAGGGAGGACCGGCACAGTTCTTGGGTGTGTTCTTCGCACGCTAGGCGTGTGTGCTGCCGAAGCTATCGATTATCTCGATCAGCTTCATAAGGCTCGCGGTAAGTCAGGCTGGCCTGAGTCGGATTGGCAAGCAGCTTTTGTAAAGGATTTCGCGTCTTGATGTTCCCTTCCGAGACCATCTCTCGTTTGAACTTCAAGCATAGCCGAGCATCAACAGGAGGCAGCGGTGACCATTGACCTCGATGCAATTGCCAGGGAACAGGCGAAGTCTGTGTCGCAGTCATTGACGCGGATAGCGAACCGCGGAGGTACGGAGGCTGATTTCCGGCGAGAGGTCGCGCGTATCTTGGTGGAAGAAGCTGCGGTGGCGGCGAATCTCAGGATCACGCCTCGTGATGAGTTTTCTGTCGCATGCGGGCGGGTGGATTCCGTCTACAACCGGCTCATCTTGGAATACAAGCGCCCAGGTGTGCTCAAGGCCGCTAACTCAAATCGTGCGAACCAAGAGGTCATTCAGCAGGTCAAAGATTACATCCTCGATGTAGCCAAGAGGGAGAAGCGCGAGGCTCATCGTCTAGCTGGTGTTGCGACGGACGGGCGGTTCTTCATCTTTGTGCGCCGAGTCGGTGAAGGTTGGTCGATCGATGACCCGGCTCCCGTCAATTCAGCTTCGGTGGAACTCTTCCTCCGCTTACTCTTTGCCCTTTCCGTTGGCGCAGCACTTGTCCCGGAAAACTTGGTAGAGGACTTTGGACCCAGAACGCTCCGTGCGCAGCGGGCAGTCCGTTCCATCTATGCGACCCTTCACAGCAGCCGACATCCTTTGGTGGCCAAACTGTTTGAACAGTGGCGACAATTTTTCAGCGAGGCCACGGACTACAAAGAATGGGCTGAGCGGATTGAAAGCAAGGAAGAATTCCGTACATTCGTAAAAGGCATGGGTCTCGACCCCAAATATGCCGAGGCGCCAAAGGTTTTTTTCGCGCTCCATACCTATTACGCCTTGCTGATCAAACTCGTGGCCACGCTTGCAGCTGCGCGATTCGCTGGAGGACAACCCGCCCCACTGTCAAGGATGGCCGCGCAGGGGTCTGACGAGTTGAAGGCCAGCCTTGCGGACCTCGAACGCGGTGGACTGTTCCGCGAGTACGGCATTCGGAACTTCCTGGAAGGAGATTTCTTCGGCTGGTATCTCTCTGCCTGGAATCATGACATCGAGGAGGCAGTTCGTGACTTGATCAAGCGGTTGGCGGAATACGATCCAGGGACGTTGGAACTCGCACCGGAAAATGCCCGCGACTTGCTGAAGAAGCTCTACCACAAACTTCTTCCCAAAGAAATCCGTCACGATCTCGGTGAATACTACACCCCAGACTGGCTGGCCGAGCGGCTCATACGACAGACGCTTGGAGAAGCAGACCTGGGAGATCCCGCCAAGCGTGTGCTCGATCCTGCGTGTGGTTCAGGGACGTTTCTTGTGATTCTGATCAAGTACATCCGTGAGCGAATGGAACGGAAGGGACGTGACCCTCGTGAGACCCTTCAACTCATTCTGCAAAACGTCGTCGGGATTGACCTCAATCCGCTTGCGGTGATCGCCGCACGGACAAACTACCTGCTCGCTTTGGGAGACCTTCTCAAACACTGATCTGGTGACATTGATATTCCCATCTATCAAGCCGATTCCGTGCTGACGCCTGCTCAGGGAACCGATTTGTTCGACGAGAACGTGTATCCGCTGAAAACAGCCGTCGGCGTTTTTCGAGTACCTATTCATTTTTCCCAACGAGAGCGGATGGACGCCTTGGCCAATACTCTGGACACAGCCGTTGAAGACCGCATCGGCGAAGAGGCGTTTCTCACTCGACTCAAGGGTAGCGCACACCTGGCAGATGAAGAATTCGAGGCGGCGAAGCCTGAACTGAAGATTCTCTACAACCGTCTTCTCGAGTTACACAACGAAGGGCTCAACGGGGTTTGGGCAAGGATCATCAAGAATTCCTTTGCACCACTCTTCCTCGACCAGTGTCATTACATTGTTGGGAATCCGCCTTGGGTGAACTGGGAACACCTGCCTGACGAGTATAGGCGATCCACCATGCCACTTTGGGAGCATTATGGGCTGTTCCCAAAACGAGAGAAGGGAATGGAAACGATTCTTGGCGCGGCCAAGTACGACATTTCCATGCTGATGACCTATGTCTCAGTGGACAAGTACCTCAAGCCGAAGGGCAAGCTTGGCTTCGTGCTCTCGCAGAGCCTCTTCAAGACGTCTGGTGCAGGCCAGGGCTTCCGTCGTTTCGCTCTGCCTGATAAGACAACTTTTGGACCGCTTGTGGTCGAGGACATGGTCGACCTCAAGCCATTCGAAGGCGCCACGAACAGGACTAGCGTCGCGGTCTTCGGCAAGGGTTATCCGATCCGGTACCCCTTGCCCTATTCATACTGGGTCAAGAAGAAGGCGGGACGTGGAAGCGCCATTGGTTTTGATACCCCTTATGAGCATGTCACAAAGGAGCTTGTCACTTTCCGGAAATGGGATGCCGAACCTGTTGACGCCAGAGATAAAACATCGGCCTGGCTCACCGCCAAGCCGAGAGCACTAAAGGCCCTGCACAAGATACTTGGTGCGTCCGATTACACAGCAAGAGCCGGGACATTTACCGGCGGGGCTAACGCTGTTTACTGGGTAGAAGTTCTCGGGGAAAGGCCCGGTGGACTGTCGCTCGTGGCTAACATCACCGAACGTGCCAAGAAAAAGGTGGACAGGATACAAGCTGCAGTTGAATCGAGTCTCGTATATCCGCTTCTTCGAGGTGCAGACGTTGCACGTTGGAAGGCAACTCCCGAAGCCAATATCATCCTTACTCATGAGCCCAAGATGCGACTCAAGGCGATCCCAGTTAAACGGATGCAAACGGAGTTTCCCAGGACGTACTCCTACTTCAAACGCTTTGAGGCAATGCTACAGAAACGACCAGCCTTCCGCCGCTACTTCAAAGAGGATGCTCCCTTCTATTCCATCTTCAACATCGGCGAATACACTTTCGCTCCCTATAAGGTGGTGTGGCGAGAGCAGGCGGCCGGACTGACAGCAGCTATTATCGGCCCAGTCAAACGACGGCCGGTTATTCCGGATCACAAGCTAATGATGGTGGACCTGAACTCCGCAGAGGAGGCTCATTATCTCTGCGCTGTTCTGAATTCCTCTCCGGCACGCTTAGCGGTTGCGGCATATGCCGTCGAAATTCAGATGACCACACATATCCTTGAAAACATCGCCGTCCCAAAGTTCTCGAAGAGGGATAGAACGCACGTGAGCTTGGCTGAAGTGTCGGAGGCTGCCCACCAGGCTACCGCATCTGGTGACACAGCAGAAGTCAAGCGACTCGAAGGAGAACTGGATGGCATGGCGGCGAAACTCTGGAGCCTGACCGACGAAGAGCTAGCTGAGATTCGCTCCTCCCTTGGGGAATGAGAATGGGCGATGAGAAATACCTCCTGGAACTGGAGGACAAGATAGAATCAGGAGTCGTGGAACTCTTGATGAGCGAGATGGGCCCCATTTTAGCCGCTAACATGTGGCAGAGTCTGGGCCTTGTTCCTCAGCTTTGCGCCTTCCTCCAAGGTTTGCCGAAACACGCCCTGGTTGGCCGCTTACCCAAGAGCGATGGGCTGTACCACAAGATTCAACCGGATAGCGATGTCGACATCCTGGCTTTTCCGTGCGAAGTTGACGCCGAGGGCCAAGTGACCTGGCCGCCACAGCCGAGGCAGCTGGCGGCAGTAGAAGTCAAAGCCGCCTATGCGCTCGTAAAGTCCCAGGGCGAGAGCGCGTCCCTAGTCGTCTATGGCTTGAATGACAGGAAGCTCAAAAAAGCAGCGACCCAATGCGAAAGCTTGATGTTGATGGAATTTGACCATGTAAGTCTGTTAGTGGGTATCGCGACCGAGCCTCAAGGCGGACTTGGTAGCCAGCCGTGGACGAATGCCTCCATTGTCGGCGCGGAGGCCTTTTTCAAAGCAAGGCCCTTCCTTAAATCCATGCCGCCGACTCAGTTCGGCATCGCGGCATGGTCGATAGGAGCTGTTGCCGGTCCCCTTGGTTTTGTACCGAGGAATGAGATTCCAAAAGGAAAACATCCTTTGAGGGTTAATCCGTCAAGAGCCGTAGATTTTCGAAAGACAGAAAAGTTTGCTGGAGCCGGCAGCGCACAGCTCGTTCGTGTGCCTTCGAACAACAACCTTATGAACGAGCGCAGCACAAAGAAACTCAAGGACAATATTGAATCTATCTCAAAATCATTGACAGCATGGACATACTTAGGTATCAGCACGTTCATGCTGCGACTGCGCGACGACCAATGGGAACGAATTCGGGAACACTTCCCCGAGGAACACAGCCCCGAAGGCC
>JBFMAX010000022.1 GCA_040755395.1 Nitrospirota bacterium | reverse complement strand
CACCCGTTGCGATGAAAGAGCAACGGGTACCCGGGAGTCGCGTTGCGAGACGGGCAAGCGCAGCCATGAAGGAGGGAAGCATACTTGAAACAGTATGTTGACCGACTGAATGGCGAGCACGCCCGCCACCAAGCCGGGACCCATTGCATCCTGGAGCAATGGGTGCCCAGCAGCGAATCGGGGTGCCCATTGCTCTTTTGTTGCAATGGGCCCAGGCAGCAGAAGCGTTCGTGAATCATGCGGGCTAGAGTCAACAGCCTGTGTTTCTTTCTTCTCTCGTGTGCGCTGATTCTTGCGACGGCATTCGGCGGCCAGGCCGACCGCGTGTCGGCCCCCAAACTGACGCCGGGTTCTCCGGAGCAGGAAGCCTTGGCGGCGTTCAAGAACTCCGACTATGACAAGGTCACGCGCCTGTTGGAGTCCGTTCGGGCCGCGCGCGAACCGTCCCGCAGGCTGATCCGGCTCGGCTTTCTGAGTTACCTGCGTCTGGGCAGGCCCGAAGAGGCGCTGAAGCTCTATCCCAGTCTCGTGCCCGCGTCGCAGCCCGACGATCCAGGTCTGTTGCGCCAGCTCGCACTGAGTTTCATCACCAGTCGGGTGCGTGACCCCCAAGAACATGTCCGGATTGCGGCCTATACCGCCCTGGCGGAAATCGGCGATCCCGAAACGGCGCCGGTGCTCGAAGACGGATTGCTGGACCCATCGGTTCTCGTCCGCGCACGAGCCGCCGAGGCGATCGGGAAGGCGGGATTGGCCGCAACGTCCGGAGCGCTCAAGCGGGCCCTGCGCGATGACATCCCGGCCGTACGGATCGCAGCCATCAACGCCTTCGCCGAGACCAAGGCCCCGGGCGTCACAGAAGAATTCACACGGCTCGCCCGCCGGGACGAGGGACCGGAATCGATCTTCGCCTTGGCCGGATTGGTGAGATCGGGGAAGCGCGACGCGCTCATTGACATTATGAATGCCGCCACGCTCCCCGATCCGGAAGTGCGCATGGCGGCGATCGGGGTGCTGGGTCGGTTGAAGCGACCGTCGAGTCTCGCCGTTCTGAGTCAGGCGGTGTACGATCCGGATCCCTCCGTCCGCGCGTTCGCCGCCGGGGCCCTGGGGGAGTTCGGCGATCCGGGCGGGATGGCGCCGCTCACACACGCGCTGGGAGACGAAAGCGCTCGCGTCCGCAGCATCGCCGCAGCCAGCCTGGGACGCCTGGGACCGGCGGACGCGCGAGGACTGATCCTCCCTCTCACACGCGACCCTGTCGGCCAAGTCCGGGCCGGCGCCGTGGAAGGCCTTCTACGGTTGGGAGACAAGACGGCTATTCTCGTCGCGGCGGACCTTGCCAGACACTCCGATCCTTCGATCAGAGGCGCAGCCGCCCAAGCCCTGGCGGCGGCCACGAACACGAAGGCGCTCCCGGTCCTGGAAGCGCTGCTGCGCGATCAGCAGCCCCTCCCCCGTCTGATGGCGGCCAAGGCATTGGGCAAGATCGGGCTTCCGGACGTGATTCCGCTGCTGAAGAAGGGATTGGAAGATACAGACCCGGCGGTCCGAATCGCCGCAGCCGGCGGCATCATCGAAACCTTGTCCCGGAGCAAGGCTCCCAAGAAGGCGCGGCGTTAACCGCGAGGAATTCCATGCTGAAATTCTTCGGCGTTCTTGCCTTGATCGGCCTGTCCTTCGGGCTCGGCTATGTTGTCGGCCGACAGCCGGTCGGAATCCTTCAGCAGACCATCGTGGAACTTCAGAAAGCGGTGAAAGACCTCTCCCGTAACGTGATGGACACGACGCTCGGCATCGAGAAGGATCTGCGAAAGCGGCAGGGTCTTGTCGACGCGAAGGCCAGGGTCGTACAGGCAAAAGCGGATTTGTTCGACCGGAATTTCGGCGACGCCGCCAAGGAACTGGCTGAAGCCGTTGATTCGTTGGAAAATGCCGCGCGGGGGGTCCAGCCGTCCGATAGCGCCGCCATGAAGACGCTGGCGACCAAGATTCGCGAACTTCGACTGGATGTGTCGTTGGGAAAGAAAATTCCGCTCTCTCGGTTGGACGAACTTCAGCGGCAACTGGACGGACTGCTGAACAAATAGGTCAGGCCGTTCCGGACGGAGCGGTGACCGGCTTTTCTTTTTTCCACTTCGCGAGGATCCGCTCGACTCGCATCCGCACGACCAGATCGGGGTCTTTCAGCAAAGGCTTGATCGCTTCCCGTCCCCGCTCGTGACCGATCGATTCCAGCGCCGCGGCCGCAGTCAAGCGTGTGAACCAATCCTTGTCCTGCAGCATGTCGATCAGCGGATCGATGGCGTCGGGATCTTTGATCCGCCCCAACGCGATCACGGACTGCTTCCTGACATTCTCATCTTTATCCTTGAGCGCCGCGATCAACCTGGGCACCGCCGGTTTGCCGAGCTCGACCAACGCATCGGTCGCCGCGTCGTTGAATTCATCGTTGCGCAATTGGCCGATCAGCGGTTCGAGCACCCGCTCGTCCTTGATCTTGCCGAGCGCCCGGATGGCGAACTTACGGGTATCCCAATCGCGCAGCAGCTTGATCAACGACTCGACGCATGGCGACCCGATCTGCCCGCAGGCTTCGATGGCCGCTTCGCGCACCTGCCAGTCGCCGTCTCTGAGCGCTCGAACGACCGGCTCGACGCAGCGTTCGTCGCCCATCTCGCCCAGGGTCACGACGGCTTCTCGACGCACCGCCCAATCGGGGTCTTTCAAGAGATCGATTTGAATATCGATCTCGTCCTTGACCTTCTCCTCCTCGAGCACCTCCTCGCCGGCGGCTTCGGCGGCCGGAGCTTCGCCCTCCGCCTCTCCGGCCTCGGCCGTAATCTGGTCGGAGACCTGGTCGGTCAATTCGTCGTCAGGTTGCGGCGCCGCCGTCTGAGCCGGCTCTTCCGGGTTCAGGACCTTCTCTTCCTCTTCCATAATTTTTCATCCCCTCGCGCAGACCGGTGAAGTCTGCGGTTAGATCACGCGGCAGCTTCCGATTTGGTTTCGCCCTGCTTGCCTGCAGCGTGACGCTTTCTCATCGCCAATGATCGGCGCTTTCGCTGAAGGCGCTTCAACCGTTTGCGGAGAGCTCGAAACGCCCGGTCTCCTTCGGGATTCGCATGGCCTGTGAGTCGCTCCGCGATTTTCTTCTTGAGTCTTTCCTCGTCCGTTTCCGCCTGGGTCCCTTTGCCCATTTTTTCAACCCTCTCCCATCCACCGGTTCGTGCCTGTACCCGATCAATTTCCCGCGTTTCGTCGGCCAGTCTAGTTGACAGGGTTACACACTGTCAACACGGGGAGATCTGCAGAAGAGACGAAAGCCGCGGCGGACAACGATCTACGCGAGCACGAGAGAAGCCACGGCCGCATACACCGTGTGGTCGGCGGCGAGAATATCCGAGACCCGCCGGACGCGCCGCGACGACGTGATCATGTCGCCGGGAAGGAATCGAACGACTTGGCGAGTTGCGCCTTTTCCATCCAGTGCGGAGGGAGTCGGGGGCGAACCCGTGCGAGACCCTGCCAGACTTGGACCGGACAACGGCAGGAGTCCTGTCGCCGGGACGAATCGGCCGGGAGTGGCCAGGAACTCTGGGCGATGGTCACCGATCACCTCTAACTGGACCACAGAAATGCCGCCTTCTACCATCCCGAGTTCCTGCGCCGCCGCGTATGATAAATCAAGAATGCGTCCGCCGACGTACGGGCCTCGATCGTTGATCCTGACACGCACCTGTTTCCCGTTCAGGACATTGATGACCCGGACTACGGTCCCCAGAGGCAGAGTGCGATGTGCCGCGGTCAACGCCGTCATGTCATAGATCTCACCGTTGGCGGCGGTCTTGCCGTGAAACTGGCCCCCGTACCAGGAAGCAATCCCTCTCTCCTTAATCCCTAAGTCCAGGTCTGTTTCGCCTTTGGGCAAATAGGAACAGCCTCCGGTCAAAACGCTCAGACCTCCCACAGCGAGGAGGATCAAAATCCTGATCTTGCTTGATTTCCGGTTCATCGGTGTCTTGACTTCCCCTTTGGCTTGTGTGTGCAGGGCTTGGTCAGCACGGTTCGGTTAACCTTGTGGCTCGGCAACCACCTGTTTTTTCAGCGGCTTTCCCCGATCCTTCGCGGAGTTCCGACCCCTGGCTGCTGCCGAGTGGGCTTGGCGATAACCTAAGCGATTTCAACACCGGCAACAATACCGACAGTGTAGGCCTTTCCCATACCTTGGTATATAAGGGTTTCTGGTCGGGTAGCCCGAACGACTCGAGGAAAAACGATGAATCCGAGGAAGCGCCAAAGGGCAACAGGTCGGCGCGTTATAATGGATGGCCGGGGCTTAAGTCAATGCCCCCGGAAAAGGATGCGTCTGAAGGATCGCGAATCGCTTGAAAAGACGACGAATTGACGCTGATCTTCCTCGAGAAAGAGGGCGGAGCCTCGACAGCGTACAAGGCTTCCGCTATTTGAGACGCAGAGATTTTCCTTCGATCCTGGTATCCGACAGGAACTTGTCGAAATTCCTCTCGAGCACCTCGTTAATCAAATCCTGTCCATCCTTTGGATCGAACCAAAAGACGCTGTCCGTCCCCAGGCCATTCAACGTTTCACGGATCAAGCTCCCGTCCGCTTGATTCTTGGCCTGGAGCACAAGTTTGTTCCTCGCGACGATCTCCGTCGAACCGAATCCGCTCTTGGCGTCGATCGAAAGCTCCAGAATCTTTCCTGAAATGGTTACATCGGCGCCGTTCGTCCCTCCGGCTTTCACCAACGAAGCGTTCCAGCCCTTCTTCACCAAGTAATCCACCAGGGCCTGCGCCGTCGCCTCGCTCGGGTCTGCTCCATTGGGAAGATTAAAATGGCTCTCGCCGCCAAAGAGGAGATGGGTGCGGGTCCCCAGCCTGGTCTTGTTCGATCGTCCATCTTCGAACGCCGTCACGGCCACGTGAGGGCCGGCTGGATTCTTGGCCGTTGCCTCGACAGCTTGGTGTTTCGCCGGGATGTTGACCGCGATGACTTCCCCCTTACCGGCGCATCCGGTCAGCGAGAGCATCATCACTCCATAGCTCAGGAAGACTTGACGTGACCTCACAGCATCCCTCCTCTTTTTCCAGGAATCTCTCCGGAGCCCCGAAGGAACCGATGGGATGACATCAGACGTTTCGGCTACTGCAGCACAAAATGGGCACGGCGATTCTGTTGCCAGCAAGCATCGCTATGCTCGGTGCAGAACGGCCTTTCCTTGCCGAAGCTGGTGATCTGGATCTGCGACGCCGGCACACCGAGTTCCTGGAGGTATTGCTTGACGGACCGAGCGCGCTTCTCGCCTAGAACCAGGTTGTATTCGGCCGTTCCTCGTTCGTCGCAATGACCCTCGACGAGGACCTTGCGCCCATTCGCCGTTTTGAGCCAACGCGCATCGGCCTCCAGAGTCGCTTGCGCGTCCTTGCGAATGGAAAACCGATCAAAGTCAAAGAAGACATCGGCCAGAGTCATGGCTTCTTCAGGGGAAGGAGGGGCTGAAGGTGGCGGCGCGGCCGGCGGGGCTGACTCTGCTACGGAAGGAGCCGGGGGTACGATTGGTTTCTCTTCAACCGGCGGAACTGCCGATGGGGCCGACGGAGGGAGAACCTGCTCGGTCTTGGCCTCCTCCATTTTCGGCGTTTCCGCCGGGGCTTCGGCTCCGGGAGGTTCCGGATGAGGAGCCGGAGCCTCCGTTTTGGCTTCCTCGACAGCCGTCGCCGCCTCGGTCTGTGGCGTCATCGCCGGCGCAGACACTTCGGCGCTGGGCGCCGGTGGCGCCGGAGCTTCAGCCCGCGGTTTTTCCCCGGGTATCATCGTCTGATCGGAGGCCGATGTGGAAAGCTTCTTTCCGGCGCAGCCGACCGATACGCTCAACAATCCCGCACAGATAATCCCAACAGCACATTGGATGACTTTGGGCGACATCGAACCTCCGCACTTACCGGACACGGATCGATTGGGCCACCAGGCCGTCCGGGTTCTTCACATAGGTCAGATCAACGGTTTCTCCTTCTTTGATATCGGCGAGCGTGACCGGCTTTTTCCCGCGAGTGATCGACGCATTCGCCTGGACCGTCGCCCCGACGATCAGTTCCTGCTTCTTCGCGGTCATTGCCTTCACCACGATGACCGGCGGCTTATCCTTGACATTCACCGCCACAACCTGACCTTGCACCCGGTGAACCGACGAATCGGCCGCCATAGTCGTGGACGGAGCGCCGACGGACGCGAAAACAAGGGCTACGGCGATCACAAACAGCGACGCCGCGCGATTTCCGCTCATCATGAATTCTCCCCTTTCCCGTGAGGACCTCACACGAGCTTCATGAGCGACGCAAATGTAGCAGGTTGAAATTTGTCTGTAAAGCGGGCCCTCGTCACGTGCCATTGCCGAGCGACTCGATTCACCGTTCCCTTGACTGACCTGCAGAGAGTGGATAATATCCGCCACCGGACCCGCTCGTTCGACCCGAGAAGGCGGGCTCTGCAGTCACTAGCCTCAGCTGTTCATCTCACGACCAACTTCATGATCGAAGTTCAGAACATTACAAAACGGTACGGTCAACTTACGGCCATTGAAGGGGTGACGTTCACCGTCGAAAAGGGCGAGGTCCTGGCCTTTCTCGGACCGAACGGCGCCGGCAAGACCACGACCATGCGGATTCTGACCTGCTTCATGCCCGCGACGGAAGGGACGTCCCGGGTGGCCGGGTTCGACTGTCTGGAGCAGCCGATGGAGGTGAAACGCCGCATCGGCTATCTGCCCGAAACCCCGCCGCTCTACCAGGAACTGACCGTCACGGAGTACCTGACCTTCGCGGGCCGCCTGCGCGGCATGAATGGGAGCAGGCTTACCGCCGGAATGGCCCGCGTGATCGAATGGCTCTCGCTGGGCGAGGTCCGCCACCGGCTCATCGCGAATCTTTCCCGCGGGTATCGGCAGCGGGTGGGATTGGCCCAGGCCCTGCTGCATGATCCGCCGGTCCTCATCCTGGACGAACCGACGGTCGGGCTCGACCCGAAACAAATCATCGAAATCCGCGAACTGATCAAGAGCCTGGCCGGCTCCCACTCGGTGATCCTGAGCACGCATATCTTGCCGGAGGCGACGGCCGTCTGCCAACGCGTGGTGATCATCAACAACGGGCGGATCGTGGCCGTGGACACGCCGGACCGCTTGTCCGCCAGGCTTCGGCGCTCAGAGAAAATCAGCATCACCGTGAAGTCGCCGCCCGCGGACGGTCTCGACCGGCTGCGCACGATTCCCGGCGTGCTGAATGTCTTCGCCGCCGCGGAATCGGGGACGTATCTGCTCGAGTGCGAACTGGGCCGCGACCTCCGGGACGACATCGCCCGTTTCGTCGTCAGTCACAATTGGGGACTGCTGGAATTGAAAACCATTTCGATGACCCTGGAGGACGTCTTCCTGCGGTTGACCCAGCGCGAAGAAGGAATCGAGCAGACGCGCGAAGCAAGCCCCGAGGAAGAGCCTCAAGCGATCGACACCGAACGCCAAGGATAAACCGATCATCGATTCGCGCACGTCATGACTCCGGTCAGAGCCATCATTGCGAAAGAATTACGATCGTATTTCGTATCCCCCGTGGTGTACGTCATCGGCGCCGTCTTCCTGCTGATTTTCGGAGTCTTGTCCTATCTGGCCGTGGTGAACGCCGGCAACCAAGCCATCCGCTTCATGCAGATCCAGGGGGCCACGGCTCAAATCAATCTCAATGAGTTGGTCTTTCGCCCGACCTTCTACAGCACCGCCATCGTGTTGCTGCTGACCTTGCCCATCCTGACCATGCGGTTGTTCGCCGAAGAACGCAAACTGCGCACCTTCGAACTCCTGATGACCGCGCCGATCGGCATCAACGAAATCGTGGTGGGCAAGTTCCTGAGCGTCTATGTGATCTTTCTAGGGATTCTCGGCCTGACCGGCTTAGCGCCCCTCACGCTCTCGGTCTTCAGCGACTTCGATTGGAACCCCGTCCTGACCGGCTATTTGGGCCTCGCCCTTATGGGCGCCCTGTTTCTCGCCACCGGAGTCTTCGCCTCAGCCCTGACCGAGAACCAGATCGTGGCCGCATTCCTCAGCTTCGGTTTGCTGATCCTCATCTGGCTTCTGGGCGCGTTGGGATCGATCCTCGGCGACACCGCGGCGGGCAACTTCATCTCGTATCTCTCCTTCATCGAGCATTACGATCATCTGGTACGGGGTCTCGTGGACACGAAAGATCTCGTGTATTACCTGAGCGGGATCGCGCTGATGCTCTTCCTCGCGCACCGTGTCGTGGAGTCGGCCCGATGGAAGTGACCCGGTCGACCTTTCCGATCGGCATCGCGGGAGCCGGACTGGCCGTCGCCGGGCTGGTCGCCTACAGCCTGGCGCCGGACAAGCTGTGGCTGGTCACGCTGTGCGAGGGGGTGGCGCTCGTCTGCCTGATCGTCTTCTTCGTGATCCATTTCGAGGCGCTCAAGGCCTTCTCCACCCGCCGCTCGACTCGACTGGGCGCCAACAGCGTGCTGATGGTCGCGCTCTTCATCGGCATCCTGAGCATCGTGAACTTCCTCGCGAGCCGCCATGCGCACCGCTGGGACCTCTCCGAGACCCAACACTTCACGCTCGCGCCCCAGACCTATCGGGTCCTGCGCAGCCTGAACCGCGAGGTCAAGATCACCGTGTTCGCCCAGGAGCGGAGCCAGGTGTTCAATACCTACCGCGACTTGCTCGACAGCTACCGCCAGGCTAGCGGCAAGTTGACGGTGCACTTCATCGACCCCGAACGGAGCCCGAACGTCGCGCGCGAGTACGGCATCACGCGGGCGGACACGGCCGTGTTGGAAAGCGGCTCGCAGTCCGTCCGGATCAATTCACCCTCCGAGGTCGAACTGACAAGCGCCCTGATCCGAGTCTCCAAAGACACCAAGAAACGCCTGCTCTTTCTGGAAGGGCATGGAGAGCACAGCCTGGAAGACCGCGAGCGCAACGGCTATGCGCTGGCGAAAGAAGCCTTGATCAAGCAGGGCTACGACGTCGGCACCTTGTCGTTGCTCCAGGAAAGCGCCGTGCCGGAAAACGCCGCCGCCCTGATCATCGCCGGTCCGCGTCGACCTGTGACGAAAGAGGAAAAGGAACGCATCGAGCGGTATATCCAGCGAGGCGGCCGCGTGATGTTTCTCATTGATCCGGATACGCGAGCCGATCTGGACGATTTGCTGGCCAAATGGGGGGTGGAACTGGGAAAGGGCGTCGTGGTGGATCTGCAAAATCGGCTGGCGCAGGGGGATCTGACCGCCCTGCTGGTCAGCATCTTCACCGAACACGAAATCACGCACGATCTGACTTCGGCCGTCCTGTTGCCCTTGTCGCGGCATGTCACGTTCCACGAAGACGCGGCGAAAGAGTGGGACTTCGTTCCCCTCGCCCGCACGTCGCCGCGCAGTTGGGCGGAAACGGACATGAAAGGGCGGGTCGTGAGCTTCAGCGAGAAAGAAGATGTCCAGGGCCCCGTGCACTTGGCGGCCGCGCTCACGCCGAAAAAGACGCCCGAAGAAGGCAAACCGCGTCCGGCCATCGTTGTGGTCGGCAACTCGTCGTTCGCCAGCAACGCGTTTCTGAATTTCCCCGGCAACACCGACTTCTTTCTGCACGCCGCCGGTTGGCTGGCCGAGGAACGCGAACTCATTTCGATCACGCCCAAGGAGCCGGCGCTGCGCCCGTTCATTCCCAATCCGATCCAGGAACGCATCCTGCTCTATGTCCAAGTGCTGGCCCTCCCCTTCGCCACCGTCCTGTGGGGCATGACGGTCTGGAGAAAACGGCGACGCCTCTGATCCTGCATGAAGAGTTACTACGTCACGCTGTTCATGGCGGTCGCGCTGGCTGGGCTGGGAGCCTACGTGTATTTTGTCGAGCTGCCGGCCCAACGGATGGAACAGGAGACCGAGGCCCAGGTCAGGAAACTACTCCCGTTCGACGAACGCGAGATCAGCGGCTTGACGGTCAAATCCGACGCCGGCGAGATCGTGCTCGAATCCAAGGGCGGTCGCGGGTGGACCATTGCTGCGCCGCTGAAGACCGAGGCGGACGAACGTGAAGTCCAGGCACTGATCCGCGCGCTGGTCACGGGCAAGGTGCAGCGCGTCGTGGAAGAAAAACCCACGGCGCTGGCGCCGTTCGGCCTCGACCATCCTTCGACGATCATCACCGTCTCGGCCGGCGCCAAGCAGGAAACGTACGCCATCGGCGACATCGGACCGTTGTCCTCCACGCTGTACGTGCTGCGCGGATCCGATCAGAAGGTGCTGCTGACCGACCTGGCGCCGAAGGATTTCCTCAACAAGACCCTGATGACCTTCCGACGGAAGGACATCTTCCGGTTCGACCAGAATCAGGTCGACCGCATCCGGCTGACCTACCCCACGACCGAGATTGTGCTGTATCAGGTGGACGAGAAGCCGAAAAAGAAATGGAAGATTCGGTACCCGATCGAGGCGGAGGCGGACCAAACGGAAGTGCGGACGCTTCTGTTCAGACTGGAGGACCTGAAGGCGCTCGGCATCATCGATCCCGGCCCCGAGCGGGACGCGATCGCCAGAAAGCTGAGGAGTCCGAACGTCAAAGTGACCATCCCCGCCGGCGACGCGGATCAGGTCGTCAAGCTCTACCAGCCGGACCCGGCCAGCGGGGAGGCCTTCGCCGAGACGAAGCCGGATGCGCCGCTGTATCGGATCAACCCGACCGCGATCCGGGATCTCACCAAGGACCTCTTCGCCCTGCAGGACAAGCGCCTGCTGGGCATGGAGTTCCCGGACATCGCGATGTTGTCGGTCAGGACGCGGGACGAGCACTACGTGCTCATCAACCAAAACAACGAATGGGTGCTGGAAGATCGGCCGACCGACAAACTGAACCAGGAAACGGCCGATCTCTTCGTCAGCCGTGTGGTGAATCTGCCTGCGGAAGAACGGGTGCTCAAGCAAGCCGGCCAACTTGCGTCGTATGGGCTGGTGGCACCGGCCGCCGAGTTCATCGCGACGAGCAAAGACGGCAAGGTCGGCGGAAAGCTCGCGTTGGGCAATCAAGTCGGCGGACTCGTGTACGCCATCGGGCAACGGCTGCCCGGAATCTACCAGGTCCGCGCCGACATCCTGACGCAAGTTCCATCGAGAAAAGATCTCCTGGCGAAGTCTGAACGCGCCGACGGAACGGCACGTTGATTCTTGCTTTGACCGTGCGCTTCCATTTATAGTCACGCATCCATCTCCCAAAGGAGGGCCATCGATATGAAAGCGATGCAAGCCATGAACATGATCTTCCTGGCATCATCCACCTTATTCTTGGCATCCTGCGCGACAGACGGCGGCGGCATGCCCGGGTCCGGCGGAGTCGGCGGGACCGTCAGCCGAGCCAGCGCTCCGGCCGTCACGGGTGACATGCTGCAGGCCTGCCTGAGTCGGATTCCCAAGGACGCCAGCCCGGGCCAGCGAATGGTCGCCGAGGAGAGCTGCAAGGCGGAAGCCATCAATCGCGGCGGGATCGCGACCACCACATCGGCGCGGGCGGCGTCCGGCACGCCGGGCGACACCCTCCAGGCCTGCCTCGATCGTATTCCCAAAGACGCCAGTCCAGGCCAGCGGATGATCGCCGAGGAGAGCTGCAAACGCGACGAGGCCAACCGTCAGGCCATCAATCTGGCCCGGTAACGCTCATCTCTTCGACCTGGGAACGGGCGGGCGGGGCCGCCTGCCCGTTGTCCTCGAGCTCTGATAGCCTTTCGCTCACTGGACTTCGTCCCGCCCTTTCAGTATCGTAACGACCACGCCCCCGTAGCTCAGTAGGATAGAGCAGCGGTTTCCTAAACCGCGGGTCGCACGTTCGATTCGTGTCGGGGGCACCAAACCAAGCTTGCTCGGACCGCCCGCTCTTCATCGGCTTATCGAATCGGTTGCGGGCGGATAAACGCCTCGCAGGTTTCTTGGCTCCGCTCGAAACCAAGCTTGCTCGACCGGGAGCCATGCGATTGTTCTTGGCGACCGGATAAACACCTCGACTCTCCTGGGCTGCGTTTCAATCCTTGCTCGGACCGCCCGCTCTGCTGCGGGCGGATAAACCCCTGGGCTCCCTGCTCGCCTGCGGACCCCAGCTCGCTCGACGGGAAGCTACATGACTGTTCCTGGCGACTCTAAGTAGGCGACACAAGCACCGTGATCGAGGTCTGATTTATGGTCAGCCGTGCCACCCGTCTTTCATCGGTTTGTCAGATCGGTTGGGGGCGGAAGAACTCCCCCTAGGGATCCCTGAGAGGCGAATTGCTGGATCTCAAGGCTGTGAGACCGGTTCTCTGCGTTATCCTCTTGGCTGCCACCTGTTCACCAGGGGGCGGAGACAGCTCGCGGCAGCAGGCGGGGCAACCGCAACAGCCACCGCCATCCTCTCCTCCAGCGCAAGTGGTGTCGCTCCTGCCCGCGTCGCTTGTGGTCCAGCAAGGAGCGACCGGCACGTTCACACTTACGATCAACGCCCTGCAACCTACTTCCACCGAAGTGCCGCTCATCAACGATCGGTCCACACTGGTCCGGGCCCCGACCTCGGTGATGGTGCCGGCCAATCAGACTCAGGCCCTGTTTAACGTGACCGGCCTCGCCGCCGGCACCTCTTTCCTGACGGCCTCACTCAACGCTTCGAGCGCCGGCGCGACTGTGGAAGTCCAGCCCCTGCCGCCGCCCCCTTCACCTCCCCCACCGCCGCAGGTCCTCTCGCTCGCGCCGAATCCACTGCCGCTGCAGCAGGGTGCGACCGGCCAGCTCATGCTGACGATCAGCGCGGTCCAACCAAGGGACACCGTCGTGCCGCTGATGAACGACCAGCCGACGCTCGTACAGACTCCCATTTCGGCAACCGTGCTCGCGGGTCAGACGCAGGCCACCGTCCTCGTGACCGCATTCTCATCAGGCAACGCCGTTCTGACTGCTCCACTTAATGGAAATGTCAGCGCGACTGTGCAGGTGGCCACGCTGCCGTCGCCGATATCCGGTCCGCTTCGCATCCTTAACTCCAACCCCCGCTACTTTACTGACGGAACCGGCAAGGCGATCTACCTGACCGGCTCCCATACGTGGGGGAATCTGCAGGACAACGGGACAATCGACCCTCCGCCCGCCTTCAATTACACCGCCTACCTGGATTGGTTGCGGCAGCATAACCACAATTTCATCCGTCTCGGGGCGTGGGAACAGGCGAACTTCACAAATGAAATTGCCGGCGACTCCTTCGTTCAGCCCAACATCTATCGGCGCGTCGGCCCCGATCCGGCGCTGGACGGCAAACATCAAGTTCGATGTGGAACAGTTCGACCAAGCTTATTTTGATCGATTGCGCCTGCGGGTGATCGAGGCGGGCACCCGTGGTATCTATGTGGCCATCGTTTTGTTCAACGGTTGGAGCGTCGATCATCCGAAGGGAAGTTTTGCTTTGGATAATCCGTGGAACGGACATCCCTACAATCCGGCCAACAATGTGAATGGGATCAACGGCGACCCGAATGGCGATCAAAGCGGATCGGAAATCCATTCCTTGAGCATTCCCGCAATCACGGCCCTGCAGGAGGAATATGTCAAAAAGGTCGTTGATACCGTCAATGATCTCGATAACGTGCTGTACGAGATCAGCAACGAAAGCCACGAGAACTCACAGGATTGGCAGTACGCAATGATCAACCACCTCAAGAGCTACGAAGCCACCAACAAGCCGAAGCAACATCCGGTCGGCATGACCGCCGAGTGGCCGAATGGCGCTGACTCCGATCTTTTCAACAGTCCTGCTGACTGGATCTCGCCGAACAATTCTACTAACGACTATCTGGACAATCCTCCGGCGGCAATCGCAAACAAGGTCATCCTGAGCGACACCGATCATCTCTGCGGGGTCTGCGGCGATCGCGCCTGGGTCTGGAAGAGCTTCACGAGAGGCATCAATCCGATTTTCATGGATGTCTACGACGGCGCGGCGATCGGGTTCGGCGCCAACGGGTTCACTCCTAATGACCCGGTGTTCGTCGATATCCGCAAACAGATGGGGTACGCGCTCACGTACGCCAACAGAACGAACCTGGCCGCCATGAGCCCGCAGCCGTCGTTATGCGAGACTGGCCATTGCCTTGCCCGTAACGGAACGTCCGGCGCGGAGTTCCTGGTCTATCAGCCGGGTAGCGGCGCCTTTACGGTCGACCTCACCGCCGTGGCCGGCTCGCTCATCGTCGAGTGGTTTGACCCCAGATTGGGACAGGCGCAATCCGGAAGCCCGGTCGCGGGCGGGCTCGTGCGCCTCTTCACTCCGCCGTTCGACGGGGACGCGGTGCTCTACCTTCACCAATAGGAGACGCCCGCTTCCTTCACACATTCCGATCCTCACAAGGCCCCGACACAGAATCCCTTGATTCCTTGCCAGGTTTCCCCCTCTACGTTAGCCCAACTTCCGCAGTTCGGTCACCTCGGAATCTTGTTTCGCCCTCTGCATTCGCGCGACCCCGCGACACACCAATGACCACCTACGTGAAACTGCGATGTAGTGGCGACCTACCCCATTGACGCGGACGGGACCCGTGGCGCATAAGGGCGCGCGATGTATCTGCGTCACACGACACGCCGCAAAAATGGCAAGGTCCATACGTACTGGCAACTGGTCCGCTCGGTGCGGATCGGCCGCCGAGTCGTCCAGCAGACGGTGGCGCAGTTGGGCGAATTGGACGCCCAGGGTCGGGCCCGCGCGAAGGCGCTGGCTCAGACACTCGTCGGGCGTGTGGCGCAACCGGACATGTTCATGCCTGAGACGGCCGCGGATCCGGTCGTCCCGGTCCGGCTGGATCAGGTGCGGCTGGAGCGCAGCTGCCGCTTCGGCGATGTGCGGCTGGGCTGGATGCTGTGGCGCGCCTTGCGGTTGGACGCCGCGTTGGCGACGCTGCTGCCGGCGGGCCGCGAGGCGGTGCCGTGGGCGACCATGGCCGCCATCTTGGTCCTGGCGCGACTGTGTGAACCGGCGAGTGAGTTGCACATTGCCGAGACCTGGTACCGGCAGACCGCGCTGGAGGACCTGTTTGGGGTCCCCGCTGACCTGGTCAACGAGGATCGCTTGTATCGCGCGCTGGATCGGCTGCTCCCCCACAAGCGCGCGCTGGAGCCCCACCTGGTGTCCCGACTCCGGGAACTGTTCGCGCTGGACTATGGCCTGCGGCTCTATGACGTGACGAGCACCTACTTCGAAGGGCAGGCGGCCAGCAACGCCCTCGCGCAGCGGGGCTATAGTCGGGATCATCGACCGGACTGCAAGCACGTGTGCATCGCCTTGGCAGTCACGCGGGAGGGGCTCCCCCTGGGCTATAAGGTGTTCGCCGGCAACCGGACCGACGTGACCACGGTCGAAGAGATCGTGGGGACGATGGAAGCCCGCTATGAGCTTGCGCAGCGGATCTGGGTGATGGATCGGTGCATGACCAGTGAAGAGAATCTTGCATGGCTGCGGGCCAGCGGGCGCCGCTATCTGCTTGGCACGCCGAAGAGCGAGGTGCGGAAGTGGGCGCAGACCCTGACGGAAGCCCGCGACTGGACCACCGTGCGGGAAGGAGTGGAGGCGAAGACGTGCGTCGGGCCCGAGGGCGCCGAGACGTTCCTGCTGGTCGGGTCCGTCGAGCGGCGGGAGAAGGAGCGGGCCATGCACACACGCGTTGGGCAGCGGATCGAGGCCGGGGTCACGCGGCTGGCCCGCCGGCTCAGCCGCGCGCGCCGGCCGGTGGAGCGGGGGCGCATCGAGCGGCAGATTGGCCGGCTCCTGGCGCAGAATCCCCGCGCCGCCGGACGGTACGTGATCGAGGTGGTGGAAGCCCCGGCCACCGCGGCGGGCATCCGGGTGACCTGGACGGCGCGGCCCAAGTGAGACGACCGGGCTCGCTGGAGCGAGGGCTGCGACGTGCTGCGCACCAACATTCAGGACTGAAGCCCGGAAGAACTCTGGCACACCTACGTCCAACTTACCGACGCGGAGGCCGCCTTCCGCATTCAGAAGAGCGACTTGGCCCTGCGCCCCATCCGGCATCAACGGGCGGATCGGGCCCAGGCCATGCTCTTAGATCGCCTGGGAGTAGATATCCCCCAACGACTCCGCCTGAGTTCGACGCTCGCCGGCGCTCACCCATTGTAGTGGCGACTTTTTGTGCAACCCGTTGAAATCCCTCACTCTGGCCTCGCGAACTGCGTAAGTTGGGCTAACACCTTCTCAAAAGAGCGGAGGAACAGATCCGCCGTCAGGCCGTCGGGCAACGGCCGGATGTGCGGCGTTGCGTCGTTCGGGGAAGGCTCGGCCGCGGCACCGACCAGCAACCCGAAACCCCACGGCGCGAAGCCGCTTGCAAGCAACGCCAGCACAACCAGACCGCCGGTTCGTCTTGCGCCCAGCATCCGAAAAGACTCCGAACCGCATCTTGGTGACACAGCCGTCACCGACTCGACAGCCGCTTCTCAATACCGCGGCACCGATGGATCCACCTGACTCGACCAGGCGTCGATGCCGCCGATCAGGTTTTTCGCTGTCTTGAAGCCCTGCTGGAGCAGGAAGTCCACGGCATCGGTGCTCCGCATGCCGTGATGGCAATAGACGACGATCTCCGCGTAGCGGTCCAGCTTCTCCAACGAGTGTGGAAGCGTTCCCAACGGAATCAGCTCCGCCCCCTCGATCCTCGCGAGGCAATATTCCCAGGGTTCCCGGACATCGAGCAGAAAAATGTTCTCTCCTCTCTCTAGTCGTTCTTTCAACTCGTGCGCGGTGATCGCATATGGCATCCATGCACTCCTTTCCAACGGCTCTTGCGAGCCACATGCTTTGGCGGTCTGCGACCTCGGCCGCGACGCTTGCGACGGAAGTTGCCCATGGTAATCGCCTGCTGCTTTTTCTATGACTTCAGAAATGCGCGCCCCTTTCAGCCGATCGTCAAGGGGTGACGGCTGTATGTCCGCTCCCCTTCATGTCCTCCTGGACAAGTGGCCCTTTCGCCTACGGCTGGAGGAGAATCTTCACCTCGCCGCTTTCGACCTTCACCGGGTATGTTTTTACCGACGCCGAAGGAGTGGTGAGCGAGATCCCGGTTTTCACATTGTATTCCCACCCGTGCCATGGACAGGTGACGACCTCCCCTTCGAGCTCCCCCTCGCCGAGCGGGCCTCCCCGATGGGCGCAGGTGTTGTCAGTCGCGTAAAAGGTTCCGTCGACATTGAAGATCGCGAGCGAGCGGCCATCAATCTCGACAACTTGACCCGTGCCGGGGGGAACGTCATCTGTTCCGATGACCCGGATGTATTCGGCCATCGACTGCTCCTTTTTCTTTTTTCTGTTGAGCTGCGCAAATGAGCCAATTTCAGGGCCAGGTTGATGGCGCCTCGGGACGCCTCCATAACCGTGTCGCGTCGAACGCGGGCGCTACGGTACCCGGTTCATCGATCACCCGCGGACCCCGCTCCAGGCTTTGTCGGCGTGGATCTCTTTATCGGGATTGAGCCGTCTGGCCTTTTCCAAAAGCGCCTCCTTGGATTCCGGATACGCGGGGTCGGGAATGCAGCAGTTATCCACGGGGCAGACCGCCGCGCACTGAGGTTCGTCGAAGTGCCCTACGCATTCGGTACAACGCTCGTGGGTGATGACGTAAATGCTGTCGCCGACTCCCTGGCCTTCGCCCACGTGATACCCTTTGGCTTCCGCGTCACTGCGCGTTTCAAAAATCGCTTCATTCGGGCATTCCGGCAGACACGCCCCGCACGAGATGCATTCGTCGGTGATGAGCAATGCCATGGCGCGCTATCTCCTCATGAATTGTGGATAGTGAATACGCTCGCTTGTGTCGGACGCTTACATATCGACATCGCCAAGATCCGTACCAAGAGTGTTTTCCCGATCAATGAATCCGGCCGGCACCCCGGAGAGCATGATCCGGTCCGGGTCCTCCCCAAGCTCACGATAGGGGTCGAAGCCCCTGGGCTTGCAGCGATCAGACGCGACCAGTTGAACCTTCATGGGAACGCGCGCACGACCGGTAATCGGCTCGGACGGGGCGTTCCGATGCTTCAGAATGACCGGGTCCAGCACTTCCCCGCAGATCAGACAGCGCCAGGCGACGAACCCGTATTGACCTGTCTCGTCTTGCAGATCCAGAAAGTCATCCCGCACCATGAGACCTTGACATCGTGGACAATTCATCGGTGCTCCTTCTGTCCGTATGGTTGATAGAAGCCGATAGGTTGAGAAAGACTACCTCATGCCGAGCTCACGCTTTCGTGCGATGGTCGGCCGGTGACAGCCCTTCATCCATCACAGCGGGCGCGGTTTTTCGTTTGAAGTCGGCCAGTGCCGCTTTGATCGCGTCTTCGGCCAGCACCGAACAGTGGATCTTGACCGGGGCAGGTTCAATTCCTGCACGATGTCGGTGTTTTTAATCTTGGCCGCCTCGTCGAGCGTTTTGCCCTTCAACCATTCGGTAGCCAAGCTGGAACTGGCGATTGCGGACCCGCAGCCGAAGGTCTTGAATTTCGCGTCGATGATCGTGTCGTTCTTGACCTTGATCTGGAGTTTCATCACATCGCCGCGCTCGGGCGCGCCGACGATGCCGGTCCCGACCGCAAGGTCATCCTTGGCAAAGGAGCCCATGTTGCGGGGATTATTGAAAAATGATCGACCACCTTTTCGCTGTAGGCCATGCCGGTTTCCTCCTTTCCGCTCGCCGGACTGTCACCTATCCAACCCGACGGTTCTCACTTCTCAGCCAATGGGTCACGCCGCCTGCTTTTGCCGGAATCTCCACTCTCTCCGCCCGATGGACACTCCTCAACTGCAGCCACCACCGAGAGAGCGAAAAAGCAGACCTATTCCGACCACGACGACTCCATACAGAACCAGCCACAGCATATCCATGAGCCCCTCTCTCATATCGCCCGAGCGGTCACACGTCTTGGCCGAAGTGCTCGCCGAAAAAGAGCAAAGAGCGCACCCAGGGATTCAACTAACGAAGTGGCTTACAAATCGAAGGCTTACGGCGAGTGAGGAAAGGAAGGCAGAAATTGGAGTCTCAAATTGATGCTGCTCAGTATCAATTTGAGCTTAATGGTGTCACTTCGACCTTTTCTTGGTTGTCAGGCCGAATTCTTTGATCCTCCGAAGCAATGTCGATCGGCTGATACCGAGAATACGGCAGGTCTCCAGATAGTTCCAGCCTGTCTTGGCCAATGTCTCCTGGATGGCTTGGCGCTCCAGAGCAAGAAGCTTCGGCTCCGCGGTCGCCTGCGGCTCGGGCCCGTTTGCGGCGTGCGGACTCTTGCCGGACGTCACGTACTCCGGCAGGTGCTCCAGGCGGATGGTGTGCCCGGGGCAGCGGATATAGGCATGCTCTAGAATGTTTTCAAGCTCCCGCACATTTCCAGGGTACGCATAGGCCTCCAGCAAATGCAGAGCCGGCCCGTCGATGTCCCGGACGCTCTTCTCCATGGTCCGGTTCAGGCGCGAAAGGCAGTACTCGATCAGCGGCAGGATATCATCCCGCCGCTCCCGCAGCGGAGGAATCTTCAGGGGGAAGACCCGAAGTCGATAGTAGAGATCGTCGCGGAATCGTCCTTCCTTGACCAGCGCATCCAGGTCCTTGTTAGTCGCCGCGATGACCCGCACATCGACCTTGACCGTCTTGTTGCCGCCGACCCGCTGAAACTCTTCCTCCTGCAGCACACGCAGCAGCTTGGCCTATGTCATCGGGCTCATTTCGGCGATCTCGTCGAGAAAGATCGTCCCTCCATGGGCCATCTCGAACCGTCCGGCCCGATCCGACACCGCGCCCGTAAAAGCGCCTTTGACATGACCGAACAGCTCGCTCTCCAGAATCCCTTCAGCGAGCGCCGCGCAGTTCACGGCGACGAAAGGCTTGTCGCGTCTTCGACTCAACCGGTGAATTTCCCGGGCGATCAACTCCTTGCCCGTCCCGCTCTCGCCTTCCAACAGCACGGTGGCTTTTGAAGCCGCGACTTGCGGAAGGAGATTGACGATCGACTGCAAGGCCTTGCTCTTGACGACAAGACGCCCCTGCGCGCCTTGAGCGGATTCCTGCTCAAGCTTGTCCTCCAACTCCTTAATCTGGGTGATGTCCCGATACACTTCCACGACCCCGATCAGGTTTCCTTCATCATCCCAGAGCAGGTCCGTATTTAACTTGACCGGAATCCGCCGGCCGTCTTTGTTCTGGATGATCGTGTCGTAGTTGGTGACCTTCTCCCGATTGCGGATGGCCCGCTCAAGAATACAGTCGTGCGTGGAACAGATCGGGCTTTGTACCAACAGATGGCACCTGAACGGCATCTCCAGCAGATCACCCTCGTCATAACCGAGCAGTTCGCGCATCGCGCGATTCATATACCGGACTCGCATATCGAGCCCGATCGTCACCACTCCGTCGCCGATGCAGTCGAGGATGACGGCCTCTTCGCAGCGCTTCTTTCGAGCGACTTCGGTCACGCGTTTGCCCACCCGACGGTTCGTCAGTGAGCACCATTCTAATCTCCCGCATCAATAGATCGTCAAGGCTCAAGATTCCGAACGGGCTCTCGGTCGCCGACCGCTTTCGCTGTGCGGCTTCCGATGAGACTCACTTCATCTCGCAGAGCAAGTCTGTCTTGTCTGCCGGGAATCCCTCGTTTCCTTGCCTGCCTCTCGACCCTACGCTAGACTCACCGCTACGAGGACACCGAGATGGCACGAGCGAAGTCCAGCGGCCGGTCGAAGACCGCCCTCGCAATCGAGGAGATCAATCAGGGCATCGACATGCTCCGCAAGCAGGTCGCCAAGGTCGAAGACCTGAAGAGCGAAGGATTCCCCTATCGCGACGCGTTCCGCGCGCGGGCGGAGCTGCAAATTCGCGAAAGCATCCGCCGCATCTTCGGCGACAAGTCCCCCGAGTTCCAAGCGCACCAGCACTACAAACTCCGTACGAACACGCCGACGGAGATCACCGAGACGCTTTCCATGCTGAACGGGCTGATCTCCAAACTGGAGAGCAAGAAGCTTGACTTGCTGGGATTGAGCCCTGGGGAGCCGACCGCGAGCCCGCCGCAAGCCGGGACGCCGCAAAGCGCTCCCCATCTGACGCTGGTCCCGCCCGCGCAGGTTACCGTCGCGCCGTTGGTGCCGCCGGTTGCCCCTCCACCGGTCACGATGTCGATTTCACTGGCAACGAACGTCGCCGCCGCCCCCCCCGCGTCCGCGACTTCGACTCCGACCGCTCCATCTGCTCAGCCGACGGCTCCCCCGCAACCGGCCGTGGCTGCGGCTCCCCCGAACTCGCCGCCGGTTCAATCCGCTTCCGTCGCATTCGCGCCGAGTTCGGCTATGCCGCCGCCACCTCCTACAACACAGACGGCAGCGCCTTCCCCATCGGTCAGTCCGGCTCAGTCCGCCCCCTCCCCGGCTCAGAGGACCGAGACTCCGCCTTATGCGTCTCCGCGACCCGACCAGGCGACTCCGCCGGTCTCTTCGCCGCCGGCACCGATCCCCGCCTCTCCGTCGCCTGTCCAACCGGCGGCTCCCAAGCCCCATCCCGCGCGGATGCATGCCACGCCGGCTGCTCCACCGGTTTTGGAGTCGCCACCCCCGGCTGCCGCCGTGCCACCGACCCCCGTCAGCACCATGCCTCCGCCGGCTGATGCAACCGAAGCCGCTCCCCCGTCGAACGCACCTTCCGGGATCCCGCAGCCGGGCGGACCAGAACCGGCTCCCGCAGCCGGTCACAGACCTCGCCCCCGGGTGACCTCCAAACCCGCGCCCGCGCCCATGGTCGAACATCTCACCCGACAGGCCGGTCAGCCCACACGGAGCGCCGCGCGAACGGACGCACCCACGCCGACACCCTCAGGTGCCGCCGGCGAGCCGGATCCGCTGGATCTCGTCCGGAAGATCTGCACGCGCTTTCACATGGTCGTCCGGCAACTTCGGCTCCGCCGCGAATACCGCGCGACCCTGGACGTGGAAGACGAATACGACGTGCAGGACCTGTTCTACGCCTTGTTGCGTCTGGAATTCGACGAGGTCAGCTCGGAAGAATGGATGCCTGCCTATACGGATTGTGCCAGCCGGACGACGTTTTTTTTGCACCGGGAGGGCATCGCGATCGTCGTCAAAAAAACGCGGCCGGGCGTCGGCGCGCGGGAAATCGCCGAGCAGTTGCAGGCGGACGCCGAACGCTACGCGGCCCGCGAAACCTGCAGGACGCTCTTTTGCTTCGTGTACGATCCGGAGGGACGGATCGGCAATCCGCGCGGGCTGGAAATGGATCTCACCAGCGTCAGCGACCGCTACACGGTCGAACTGCTGGTCGCTCCCAAGTAGACATGCGCTTCCGGGACGGAAACGCTCGCGACCGGAGCCCCGACGCGCTCGCGGCGCCTCATCGGCGATATTGACTTCCTCACGGCGTATCCGCTACGTTTCCTGCCGTTCTTTGCCACGCGTCGTGCGTTCCTTGCAGCAGAGCGGCAACCAACGGAGTGTGAACGATGCCCGACCGCGCCTACGTGTTGATCAACGTGTTGCCCGGCCAAACCAGCGACGTGGTCCGGGCCTTGTCGGAAATCAAAGAGATCAAGACGATCGATCCCTGCTGGGGCAAGCCCGATATTTTTGCGATCGTGGAGGTCCCGGACCAGGACGCGCTGACGCAACTCGTCCTCACAAAAATTCACGCCATCGAAGGCGTGGCGCAGACGGATACGCATCTGGTGTACCGGCTCGGGAAATAACGCACAGGATCCGGCCGACCATGCGCCGCTTACGAACCACCCCGCTCCTCGTGATCGCCGCGGGCCTGTTGTGCGCGTGCGCCGGAACACAGCCACGGCACGAGGCAGACGCGATCGACGCGACCCTGCCGATCCCGGCCGACCAGGTGAGGGAAGCCGTGATCGACGTGCTGGCGGCGGACGGCTATGACGTGAGAGAAGAAGACGCGGGCCGCCTGATGACCGGCTACCGGCGCGAGACCCGGAGCCCCTGGGACTGGATGCTGCGCTGGCGCTTCGGCGTGGGCAGAAGTCGGGTGGTGGCCACCGTCACCCCGACATCGGAGGCAACCACGCACCTGACGATTCATGTGTCCTATGAAGGAAAGGACGGCATGTTCACGGCGTGGGAGGCGTCCCCCACCCCATTGCCGCAAAGCGCCGCGAACCAACTGCGCGTGATCAAGAACGCCCTGCGCGTGTTGTAGCCGAATTCCGCTAGCCGTTTTCCGGTTCTTCTCCCAGGTCGATTCCAAACCGTTCCGCCATCCGATAGAGCGTCCGCCGGTCGATTCCAAGAATCTTCGCCGCGCGGACTTTGTTGCCCTTCGTCTCTTTCAGCACTCGAATCAAGTGCCGTTTCTCGACTTCGTCCAGGGTCAACAGCGCCTCTTCCGGGCGCGCGTCTTTGGAAGCCGGCTTCTCTTCCTGAACGGAGCCGGCGTGGCGGATGGCTTCAGGCAGATCGTCCGGCATGACGAACGGGCCGTGGCTGAGCGACACGGCCCGTTCGATGGCATTTTCCAGTTCCCGCACGTTCCCCGGCCAGCGATAGCGCTGCAACAGCGCCATCGTCTCCGGCAGAAATCCCTTGACCGGATGCGAGGCGCCGCCCGTGTACTTGCGCAGAAAGTGATAGGCCAACAGCGGGATATCTTCGCGCCGCTCGGCCAGCGAAGGCAGCACGATGCGAACGACGTTCAGGCGGTAGTAGAGATCGTCCCGGAACTTGCCTTCCCTGACCAAGCTCGCCAGATCGCGGTTGGTCGCGGCGATGATACGGACATCGACTTTGACCGAACTGGTGCCGCCGACCCGGCGGACCTCCTGATCCTGCATCACCCGCAGGAGCTTGACCTGCAGGGCCGCGCCCAGATCGCCGATTTCATCCAGAAACAGCGTCCCGCCGTTCGCGGTCTCGAACAAGCCCGTCTTGGCGGCGGTCGCGCCGGTGAATGCGCCTTTCTCGTGGCCGAACATCTCGGACTCCAACAACGCATCGGGCAACGCGGCGCAGTTCACCGGCACGAAGGGTTTGTCGCGTCGCGGGCTGTTCGTATGGATCGCTTTGGCGATCAGCTCCTTGCCCGTCCCGCTTTCGCCTTCCAGCAGGACCGTGCTGCGCCCTTCGGACACCCGCGCGACCAGCTTGTACACTTCCAGCATCGCCGGGCTGCTGCCGACCATCTGCGACCACTCTTCCCGGTCCCGCAGCTCGGCGCGATAGCGGGCGTTTTCGCGGACGAGCCGACAATGTTCGAGACTGCGTTGGACCACCAGCTTGATTTCTTCTTTCTTGAACGGCTTGGCCAAATAGTCGTACGCGCCCTGCTTCATCGCTTCGATCGCGCCTTCGAGCGATCCGAACGCGGTCAGCAACACGATCGGCGTGTCCGGGCTGAATTTCTTGAACTCCCGCAGCACGGTCAGACCGTCCACCGCGCCCATGCGGATGTCGGTCAACACGAGATCGACAGGCGCCTTTCGTCCCCGCTCGATCGCCTCCGCGCCGCCGGCGAAGGCTTCGACCTCATAGCCCTCCTTCTTGAGGGCTTCGGCCAGCAGATCGCGCGCCACCGCGTCGTCGTCGATCACCAGAATTTTCGCCGCTGATTGCATAAGCTAGACGACTTCCACCGGGCGTTCCTGCAGCCCCGGCAGCGCGATCACCACCGTCGTCCCCTTCCCTTCTTCGCTGTCGATCGTGAGACAGCCCCCGTGGGCGGCCACTGCCTCGCGGCTGAGAAATAGCCCCAAGCCCGTTCCTCTGCCGAGGGCCTTGGTGGTGAAGAACGGCTCGAACGCCCGCTGGAGATGCTCTTTGGGCATCCCGCAACCGGTATCGCTCACCGTGACCGTGACCATTCTCTCCACCGGCGGACGTCCGGCCCGCGCGCCCGCGTCCGCCTCGTCGGTTGAGGCCGGCCGGATTCCCACCGTCACCCGAACTTCGCCGCCCGACGGGGTTGCAGTCAACGCGTTGGTGAGCAGGTTGACCAGCACTTGCTGCAGTTTGTCCGCATCAGCCCATACTTGCGGCGGATCCGGCCCCAGTTCGACCCTCAAGGCCACACCTTTCGCATGAAACGCCGGTTCCATCAGCGCGGCGACCGGTCGGACCAAACGTTCGACCGGCAGCCAGGCCGGTTCAGGTTTCCGTTGCCGCGTCGACGAAAGGAGATCCTGAATGATCTGGACGACGCGGTTGATTTGCTCGTCGATGATCTCGATCCGCTTCTTCATCTCCGGCGTGACACCAGGCTCTTCTGCGAGGGCCTGCACGTGCCAGGCGATGGAATGCAGGGGAGTTCCGACCTCGTGCGCGACGGAGGCGACGAGCTGGCCGACCGCCGCCAAGCGTTCCGAGCGGTTCAGCTTGTCCTTGATGTCGACCAACTGCGCGTTGGCTCGAAGAAGATTCTCCGTCTGGAGGGCCAACGCGGCCCGCGCCGCTTCTTCCCTGGCCTTGCGTTCCTCCCCGGTCATGCTGACATAGGCGACGATCCCCAAGACGCACACCACGACCGTCCGGTTGATGACCGCCGAGACGAACCGGCCCGGCTTGGCGGGTCGCAACAGGCCGATGTACGTCGCGATGATGCAGAGCGCGACCGTCAGATACATCAGTTTCCGGTTTCTGACCGTCGCCACCAGCAAGATCGGAAGCACAAACCCGTAAGCCCCGACGACGTTCGCGGGGATGAAGGTCTCCATCACCACGATACCGAGAAACAGCGCCGCCGCGATGCTCAGCACCAGACGGTTCTTCTGCTT
This sequence comes from Nitrospirota bacterium, assembly GCA_040755395.1. Taxonomy (NCBI): domain Bacteria; kingdom Pseudomonadati; phylum Nitrospirota; species Nitrospirota bacterium. Next base: position 4,659 of record JBFMAX010000022.1, on the reverse strand, counting down.
GCTGCCCGCCATCGCTTCCTCGCTTCACACCGCGCCCGGCCGCCCGGGCGCCGATCCCCCACGGGCCGCCCTCAGCGCCGCCGCCAGGTCGTAAAATCGGCTGTCCCGGCGCAGTTCTTCCAGATCGAGCGAAAGCTTGCGCGACCAATTCGGATACGCTTCGACGGTGCCCGGCAGATTGGCCTGGGCCTTTTCTCCGATCCCGTCCTCCAGAGAAGCCAACACCAGCCACGACGACGTCCGCCCGAGGTACGCATGAATCGCCCGACATAACGCCGGCGTCATGGCCGGGGCGGTGGCCGGGTCGGTCGTGATCCCGTCCGGCAGGAGACCTTCCGCCTGCAAGGCCGTCAAGATTCCGGCTTTATCCCGCTGCCGCTCCTCCCACGCCTCCCGCTTCGCGCGCTCGTCGGCGTAGAAGCCCAGCGAAGCCCGCACGGCCAGATCTTCCCCGGCCCAGAACCCGGCCAATGTCGGGAGATCGTGGGTCGAAACCACCGCGATGGACTGTTCCGGGTAGTCGGCCGGCCGCTTCCATGCTCCGTCCCTCGTCCGCTCAAAATAGAAGACGCGATAGGACAGCACCTTCGCCCGCGCCAGCCGTTCCCGGATCCAATCGGGCACCGTGCCCAAATCCTCCCCGATCATCACCGTTTTGGCCCTGACGCTTTCGAGCGCCACGATGGCCAATAACTCCTCGGCCGGGTAATGCACGTAGGCGCCGGCCGAAGCGGGCAGGCCGCGCGGAATCCAGAACAGGCGGAACAGCGCCATCACGTGGTCGAGACGGATGGCGCCTCCGTGCCGGAGATTCTTGCGGAGCAACTCGATGAACATGCGGTACCCGGTAGCCCGCAGGGCCACCGGGTTCACGGGCGCGAGGCCCCAATTCTGCCCCTCCGGCGCGAACGGATCGGGGGGCGCGCCGCAATCGGCCGCTAACGCCAGCACGTCCTGAAACGCCCACCCGTCCGCGCCGGACCGATCGCTGCCTAAGGCCAGATCGTGATACAGGCCGATCGGCATGCCCAGGCGTTCGGCCTGCTCCACTACGTCCTGCAACTGCCGTTCGGCCACCCACTGAACATATTGATGAAACCGGACCCGCGTTCGACGCCGCCGGGCAAACTCGCCGACCTGGGCGGAGGCCGGATGCCGATAGCCCTCCGGCCACTCCTGCCATATCCACACGGGTGGATCCAGACGGCTCATCTCCTCATCGAGCGCCTGATACACGGCGAACCGCTCCAGCGCCTCGCCTTGTTCCCGCACATACCGCGTGAAGGCCCGGCCTCGTTCCGTTGTCGGTTCCATGCGCTCGCCGACCTCGGAAAAGTTGTCCCGGAGAAACTGCGCAAAGAGTCGTTCGAGCACCGATCGCTTGACGGCGGCGACGGCGTCGTAGTCCACCAGATCTTGCTTTCTCAGGTCTTCCAGCGTCGAGCGAAACCGGGCGTCACGCATCAGGTTCAGGGCCTCCGCCGACGTGCCGAACTCCGGAATGCGTTCGAGGTCGAGATACAGCTCGTTCAGATAAAGCCGGCTGTTCGGAGAATAGGGGCTGATGTGAAACGGCCGGGTATTTTTCAACGCATGAAGCGGATTGAGACCGATGGCGCCGGCTTCCAGGTTCTTGGCCGCCCATTCGACGACCCCGAAGAGATCGCCGAAGTCTCCGATCCCCCAGTTTCTCGACGATCGGAGCGCGTAGAGCTGCACCGACACCCCCCAGATGCGCCGCGCCTCCTCGAAGACGGGGGGCATATAACAATGGCGAGGGGCGAGGATGAGCAGAAACGACCCTTCCAAGCCGGATTCGATCCCTTGCGCCCGCGCGGTCACGTCGTAGTAGCCCATCGGCAGATCGCGCGGAAGCGGCATTTCGACCCGGATATACCGCCGATCGTCCAGGTAATGCACCTCTCGCGGCGCCAGACCCGGCCCCGATTCCCGCTCATGACGGACACGGCCGGTTTCATCTCGGATCTGCCAAATAATGCGGAGGGTCCGCTGCTCGCGTTCCTCGACCGCCAGACGAAACGACCACCGCGCCGAGTCGTCGCCTTCGTACGCGATCACAACCGGATCGCAGGACCGTCGCCAGGGCGACTCATTCCATCTTTGTAGTTCCTCCATCAGATCGTGGGTTGATTGAACGCGGAATCCCATCGCGGCGAGAACGGCACGCTTGGTGTCTTCCGGTGTCACGTGCCGCATCCCGTTGATATCGTAATACTCCGAGGCGATCCCGGCGCGTTCCGCCAGGCGATCCAGCAGTTCCCGATCCGAGGAAGGTGACATAGCGGTGAGTCTGAGTGAAGACCCGGTTCAAGTCAAGGCGGGCTGTTCCCGGGGAAACTCTTCAGGTACAATCCGGCACATGATCGAAAGCCTATTCGTGCTCGGCGGGCTCACGGCGGTGGGTCTCTTCGAGCTCGCGGCTGTCTGGCTGACGCCCCACTTGCTGGTCGAACTCGGCCTCGGGACGTTGGGCGTCGGCTTTGTCATGGGTCTGCCGGCGGGCCTGTGGTATCACGTCCTGCTATACCGCGGCCTGGCAGCCCGGTCGGCGCCGCCCCCTCGCTGGTGGATCTCGCCGGTGGAGCACCATGCCCGACTGGACCGGGCCGACCTGGCCCGCATCACACCGTGGTTCGTCACCGGCGCAATCGGGTTTTCCCTTTCCTGTGGAGGAGGGCTTGCGGCCATCGCCGGCCTCCTGTTGATCTGAAAGGCGGCGCTTGGGAATCTCGTGATCGGCGATCGCGACCGTGTTCGGTTTGGAACCAGCTCCTGGGCCTATGAAGGCTGGCGGGGCCTGGTGTACACGCGGTCCTATCCTAAGAACCGTTTTGCCAAGGATTGTCTGGCCGAATACGCGGCCTATGAATACAACGGCGCGCCGTTATTCAGGACCGTCGGCCTGGATCACACGTTCTACCGCCCGCCGACAATCAGCCAACTCGCCTTCTACGCCGCCCAAGTTCCGACGGACTTCCACTTCTGCTCGAAGGTATGGGAGGACATCACCGTCCCGGCCTTCGCCGATCTGCCGCGATACGGGCGGCGCGCCGGCAAGCCGAACCTCCGTTTTCTCGACGCCGCCCTGTGCGACGACCTCGTGCTTCGGCCCTCGTGCGAGGGACTCGGGGACCACGCCGGTCCCTTCATCTTCGAGTTCCAGCGATTCGGCCCGGATTCCAACGATTTTCTCGCCGCGCTCGACCGGTTCTTCGCGAAGCTGCCGGCCGGCCCGTGTTACGCGGTGGAAGTCCGCAACTCGGCGCACCTCGGCCCTGGCTACCGCGATCTCCTGAAGGCTCACGGGGTCGCCCATGTATACAACCACTGGACCGCCATGCCGCCCCTGCTCGAACAGCATCGGCGGCTCAGCCGCAGGTTTACAGCCGGGTTTACGGTGCTCCGGCTCCTGACCCCGCTGGGCTTGGCCTACGCCAAGGCGGTCGAGCGGTACGCGCCTTACACCGGTATCGTCAAAGTCCAACCGCAGATGCGCCGGGACACCCTGGCCCTCATTCGCCAGGCCCTTGCGGACGGCGTCATCCCCTATGTCCTGGCCAACAACCGGGCGGAAGGGAACGCACCCCTGACTATTCGAGCCTTGGCCGACGCTCTCAGGAAGGACATGGGAACGTCGATTGCCGACCCGTGAAATCGCGTGGTAGCATGACATCAATCCATTGTGAAAGGAGGGAGGCGGCGATGAGGTGTCCGAGACAGACGTTCGGCGTCCGTCCGTTGGCCTTGCTCCTGACGGGCGGCATGTTCTTTTCGTTCGCGCAGCAGGCTTGGTCCCAATCCGATCGAACCGACATCGTGGGCGATTATCGCTACACCTACCACGACCCTGAAACGCCGACGGAGGCGAAAGCAACCGCCTGCCGGGAAGCGCTTCGGCTCGCGATCAGCACCTGGCCTTCATTCCGGGAACAAACGGCGGCGGTCGTGGACTCGCCTTTGCTCAAGGAGATCGTCCAGACGATCGCATCGGGCTACGTCCATGACGTGCAGGTGATCGAACAGGCGGAAAAAGGCCGGACGGTATATTGCAAGGTGCGCGGCACCGTGCAGCCGGACGAGATCCGGAGCGTGGTCCAGGCCCAGCTCAGTGGTACCGGAAACACGCAGACGGCCGTCGATCAGAATCGCGCCTTGCGCGTGCTCAGCGTGCGCGAAGACAAGGACGGCACGATCTCCGTGGTCTTTAAAGCGTTGAAGCGGCTGGACTGGCTCAACACCGCCTACGACGGCGGTCTTCGGGAACACGCCGACCTTATGGTCGACTTCTACGACGAGCAGGGAACGTTGATCAGGAGCGACCGCTACCCGGCCCGGAAAACGGATTCCGGCGACGACGTCATGAACCCGGGCGAGATCGGGGTGCGTAAGATTGGAAAGCCGCTCAACGCGAAGTCTTATCGCGTCTGGGTGGTCAAGTAACGGCCGGCGCCCCGAAGCGGTCGCTTCAGGGGCTGCCGGCCTTATGCTTGCCGAGCCGCTTTACTTCTCGACGCCGAGGGGCGGGATGTTGATCCCGATCCGCTCGAGCCCCATGATGACCGTCAAGTTCGCGGGCGGATGCGAGACGATTTCCTTCTGCACCTCGATCCGCCGCAAGTCCACAAATTCCGGCGCCGT
>JBFMAX010000021.1 GCA_040755395.1 Nitrospirota bacterium | reverse complement strand
CGAGTTGGACCCGATGCCGCTTCTCTTGCAGATCCAGCAGATGATTCACGAAGGCGAGGTGGACGGCCAGCGCGACGAGGACGGGGACAAAACACACCATGAGGATGAGCCAGAGCTTCTGCTGGACTTGGAGTTGACTCCACCATGTCCGCAGAGGAGCGGTCATCGTATGGGGCCCCGTGTTCGCAGATGACGGCGCCCGCGCGGGCGCGCCTGATCGTATTCGTCGCCCAGGTGCAGTGTCAAGCCGAAACCAGGCGTTGAACTCGCTATCGGTGATCAGCCATCAGTGGTCGGCTCGCATGCGAAAAGCGCGACATGCGCGATGGGCGGGCACCCATTGCCCCCGGATGTAATTGGTCCCGGCGGGACGAGCGCGAAAGGCGCGAAACGCGCGACGGGCAATCTGCCTTCCGACATTTCGCGCAAGTCGCGCGTGTCCCGCTTCCACGCGTCACGCCTCACGTCTTCAGCATTGCAACGAGTCGCGGCCATAGGCTCATGGTGACTGTTGAGGGAGGAGGCGGATGTAAGCCAACACGTCCTGCAGTTCACCTTCCGTCAGTTTCCCTTGCCAGGCATGCATCGGGCTGAAGACCACGCCGTACTCGATGACGCGCAGGAGTTCTTCGTCGGACTTCAGCATCGAGATGGCGCGATGGAAATTCGCCGGCTTCGTCCTCAGCGAGGCGGCCTCAGGCCCGTCTCCCCGGCCGCCGACACCGTGGCAGGCCAGGCAGTGTCGCTCGTAGACGGCCCGGCCGCGGTTCACATCGGCTCCGCCGTCCTGGGCCCGAAGGTCGACCGCCCCCATACCGAGCGCCGCGCTCAACGCCGCGAGACCGAACACGCGCCGTGCGAAGGTACTGCGGCTCATCGCGTCAACTTTTCTTCGTGGTGTGCGGGATGAAGGAGGTGAACATCTGCCGCATGTTGGTGCTCCCGCAGGCCGGGCACTTCACCTCGCCCTTCTCATGCTCTTTCAAAGTCAGCACGAGCAGCGATTCCTTCCCGCAGTCCAGGCATTGATAGTCGTACATCGGCATGCGTCGCTGCGCTCCAATGAGGAATGAGAAATTATGAATGAGGAATGAGGAATGAGGAATTGCGAATACTAAGACTATTTCCTCATTCCACATTCGGTCGCCGCAGCTCGCCCCACGCTGCGACCGCGCGTGCCATCTCGGCGAGGCGTCGGGCCGCGCGTCCGTAGATGCTGTCCGGCGGATAGTCTCCGTCCGGCCCTCGCTCTCCGGCGGGCATCCCGGTCAGGATTTCCAGGGCTTCCTCCACCATGTTGACGCCGTAGACGGCGAAGGCGCCGGCTTCGACGGCGTCCACGACCTCGCGTCTCAGAGTCAGGTGCTTCGTATTGCGGGCCGGAATAATGACCCCGTGGCGCCCGATGAGCCCATGCTTCTTGCACGACTCAAAAAACCCCTCGATCTTCTCGTTCACGCCGCCGATCGGCTGCACTTCGCCGAGTTGGTTGACCGAGCCTGTGACCGCCAGCCACTGCCGCACGGGCACGTCGGCCAGGCTGGAGAGCACCGCGGCGAGTTCCGCGACGGCGGCGCTGTCGCCTTCGACTTCCGAGTAGGTCTGCTCGAAGGTGAGGCTTGCGCTCAAGGCGAAGGGGTGGGCGCCGGCGAATTTCCCGGCCAGGAACCCGGCTAAGATCATCACGCCTTTGCTGTGGATGTGACCGGCCATCTCGGCTTCCCGCTGGATGTCGATAAGGCCCTTGGTGCCCACGAACGTTCTGGCGGTGATCCGGCAGGGGCGCCCGAACGCATAGTCGCCCATCTGGTGCACGGAGAGACCGTTGACCTGCCCGACGACTTCGCCGTCGAGATCGACGATCAGGGTGCCTTCTTTGATCTCGTCCTGCACCCGTTGCTCGGACAGATTCGCGCGGTGTCGTTTATGCGCGACGGCGGCCTCGACGTCGGCCCGGGTGACGAAGGTTCGCCCGTCGCGTCTGGCCCAGAAGCCCGCTTCCCGCGCCACATCGCTGACCAGGCTGAACTGAAGCGAGAGCCGGTCGTGACGCTCCGCGAGGCGGAACCCCTCGCGGATCACCTCGGCGACCGCGTCCGCGCGAAAAGGCGGGAGCTGTTCGTCGCGGCAGAGGCGGGCGATGAACCGGGCATACTGTCGCTCCTGCCGGTCATCCCGATCGACGTCGAGATCGAAGTCCGCCTTCACCTTGAAGATCTTGGGAAAATCCTCTTCGAAGGCTTGCAGGAGATGATAGATGGCCGGAGGACCGACCAAAATCACCTTCACCTCCACCGGGATAGGTTCGGGCCTGAGACCGGCGGTCGAGAGCCCGAAAAACTCACTGGGATCCTCGATCTTGACCGCTCCCGTTCGGATCACGCGTTTCAGCGCGTCCCAGGAAAAGGGCTGTCGCAAAATGTCGAGCGCGTTGAGAATCAGAAAGCCGCCGCTCGCCTGCAGGAACGCTCCGGCTCTGATTTCGGTGAAGTCGGTGTACATGACGCCCAGGTGGGCTTTCCGCTCGATCTTGCCGACGAGATTCGTGTAGGTCGGATGAGGTTCATCCACCACCGGCGCGCCGCCGTCGGCCTTGTGTTCCACGATGAGGTTGACCTGGTACCGGGTCAGATCCGAGCGGCGTCCCGGCGGCTCGAACCCCGGGATCGGCAGCAGGGGACCTTCGCGGGGAACGAAGTCCTTGTAGTTGGCGACCATATCCTGCCGGACCTGGTCCAAGTACGCATACACCGCCGGCAACCGCTCATAAGGTTTGCGGAGCGCCTGAAATCTCACCTCCAGCACATGGACGACGACTTGACGATCCATGTCGAGGAGCCGCTGCTCCGCCTCGTGGTCTAGGGCATGGACCTTCACGCGAAAGTCCCGGATTTCGCTTTCGAGCGCCTTGCGCCGCTCGGTGAGGTCGCGCTGCTCGTCTTCCGACAGCGATTCGATCTGCTGTTCCGTCAAGGGTCGTCCGCCCCGCAGCGGCACGAGGCCGAAGCCCATCGGCGTTTCCTCGAAGCCGAAGCCGCGCATCCTCCCCAGCTCGGTCAGCTCTTGGAACAGCACCTTCTTCTTCGCGTCGTTCTCCTCGACGATCTTCGCCTTCGCGTCGAGGTACGCTTTGCTCTCGAACGCGGCGGGAATTTCTCGGCGCATGCTCTCGACGAACGCGGCCATCGCGCGCATGAATGCCCGCCCTTGGCCGGCAGGCAGCGACAGACAGGTCGGCCTGGTGGGATCCTGAAAGTTGTGGACGTAGCACCAGTCCGGCGGAGCCGGCGCCGATTGCGCCAAGCGCTTGACCATCCGACGAACCAGGGATCGCTTGCCGGTGCCCACCGGCCCGGAGACATAGATGTTGAACCCCGCGCTTTGCACGCGGAGGCCGAATTCCAGGGCTTCGACCGCCCGCTCCTGCCCGATCGTGTCCGTGTCATCGAGCGGATCGAGTTCGCTGGTGTTCGCAAAGCCGAGCCGGCTCGGCTCGACCGTAGGCGCCAACATCGAGACCGGCAATTTGAACTTGTCCATCACGTCGGCGTTCATCCGATCACCGGGACGGGATTGACGGTGGTGGCCTGAGGACCTTTCTGGCCTTCCTCCATATTGAACATGACCTCGGTCCCGTCTTCGAGTTCGTCAAACGAAATGTCGTGGAGCGCGTTCTTGTGGAAGTACACCTCGCCTCCGCCCTCCTTGAGAATGAATCCGTACCCCTCCTCGGGGAATAATTTGCAGATGACGCCCCGGAACGGCGGCACAGGCGGGGTCCGGATTTCGGTGGTCGCGCGTTTTTCCCGAAACTTGCGGAGTTCGATCGCGACGGCGTCGAAGGCCGCGCGGATCGCTTCCTCGAACGTCTTGTCCTCTTTCCGAGCCGTGATCGTATGACGCCCGGGTAGGGTGATGACGACGAGTGCTTCGGCGACATTCTTGAGCTTCTTGTGGTGGCGATTCTTGGTCAATGTCACCCGCCCATGCATCAGATCGCGATGGCCGCGTTGCAGATCGTGTATGCGTTCTTCGATCTCGGTTTTCCACCGCGGCGTCATCGCCACGTTCCGGCTCTCGATTTCCAGGTCCATGGCGCCTCCTTCAGGGATGTCCATCCTCCTAAGCCAGCAAACGATATGCCTTGATTCGGTGCGGGGCTAGAGGCGAAAGGCTGAAGGGCGGCGGAATGAGGAATGAGGGATGAGAAATGAGGAATGGTGAAGGGCTAACTTGCAGAAGTCAGCGCGACAATTCAGCATTCCCAATTTCTCATATCACAGTTCTCATTCATCATTGTTCCGTTCTGGCCGCCTCTCGCCCCTCGCCCCGCGCCCCTAGCCTTCGCGTCGACTGGCGCATAATTCCTCAGTCCCTCTTCCTGAACTGAAGCCGAATGCAGCAGTCGAGGGCCGCGAGCGGCCCAATTAGGAATTCTGAATGAGGAATTGTAAGAATTGGGATTTCGGAATGATTGAGCCGAATCCCTGGCAATTCAGAATTCATAATTTTCGGTTTGGAACGTGACTTGCGTAGGGAGTCTGTATGCCGACTCTCGAGCGGGCGAAGTTGGAAGCCTATCTGCGGCAACGGTTCGGTCTCGGGGTTCGGTTGCTCTCCTTTGGGTTGATCGGGGAAGAGACGTCCGAAGACAGTTACAAACAATATGGGTACGGGGCGCCGGTCCGGCTCACGTTTCAGGTGGGACGGGCCGTCCGGCAGGCCGTGTTGGAGACGATGAGCCCGGGTCCCTTCGGCCACGAGCACATGGCGGACCGGGCGCAAGCGATCCTCTGGGACTATGACTCCTACGGCCGTCTGCCGCGCCACGTGAAGGCCCTCGATGTCGGCGCCTTTACCGAGGACCATGCGCTGTTTTCCGTCGCGGCCGCGCGCGAGTTCTTCGTGCTCACGGCCTGGGCGGAAGGATCGAGCTATCACACCGATCTCGAACGGCTGGCCAAGGGCGGCAGGTTGCGGGGTCTCGATCGGCGCCGCGCGACCGTCCTGGCGCGCTACCTGGCGGCGATCCATCGGGTCAAACGGCGCGATCCCGACTTGTATCGACGGAGGCTGCGGGAGCTGATCGGCCACGGAGAATGCATCATGGGATTGACCGACAGCTATCCGTCTCGCTTTGCGTTCATCACCAGCGATCTGCTGCGTTCGATCGAAGAAGCCTGCAACCGCTGGCGGTGGCGCTTGCGGAATCGGACCGGCCGCCTGTCGCAGGTCCACGGCGACTTTCACCCGTGGAATGTCTTGTTTCGTCCCGGTACGGATTTCAGCGTGCTGGACCGTTCGCGCGGGGAGTGGGGCGAGCCGGCCGACGACGTGACGGCGATGACGATCAACTACCTCTTCTTCTCCCTGTGCCGCTGGGGCAAGCTGCGGGGACCGCTGGAGGTGCTGTTCCGCGTGTTCTGGGAGACGTACCTGTCGGCGAGCAAGGACCGCGCGGTCACCGAAACGGCTGCGCCGTTCTTCGCGTTCCGCGGGTTGGTCATTGCCAGTCCCTTGTGGTATCCGGACCTGACCATCCAAGTCCGCCGGACCATCTTCCGCTTCGTCGAGAACGTGCTGGCCGCCGACCGTTTCGAGCCGGCGGAGGTGAACCGGTATCTAGGGGTATGAGTAAACGTCAATCGTCAAACGTCAACGGTCATTCGTGAAGAAACGGTTCTGTTTCACTGGCAATTGACGATGGCGCGTTTTCTGCACGGTTGACGGTTGACCAATGACCAATGACGCCTGCTTTCTGCTCGGGGAAGAGCGCGGTCGGTGCGGCGTTAATCCGCCCGCTGCAAGAGGTGGCGCAGGCCGCGCAGCGGAATCCGGACCCAGTCCGGGCGATTGTTCAGTTCGTATCCCAATTCATAAAGCGCTTTTTCGACAAGGTAGAGCCGAAGCAGTTCTTCGGTTTGCGCCTTCGATGCGAATCGGCAGACGGTCGTGCCGGCCGCCTCTCGGTAGGTCCGGAGGAAGGCCGTACACACCCACCGATACCAGTCGCCGGCCGATCTCTCATTAAGGCCGTCCGTTTGCGCGCGCTGTTCGAACAAGACCGCCGAGGCGGCATAGTGAAATGATCGCAGCATCCCCGCGACATCGAGCAGCGGCACGTGCTTGGCGCGTCGCTCGCTCAGCGGGCGGGCGGGCTCGCCCTCGAAATCGATGATCACGAAATCCCGGCCTGTATAGAGCACTTGCCCCAAATGGTAGTCGCCGTGGCAGCGGATACGGAACGCGTCGGGCTTGAGGCCGCGCCAAGTCTCCAGGCGGCGGGACAGATTCTCTTCACGGTCGAGCACGTCCCCAGCCTCTCTGCGCGTCTCGTCCGGGAGGTCGGGCCACCGGCGGCGCAGCAAGTCGAACACCCGGCTTGCCGACCGAGCGATCGATTCGCAGCGTTCCCGCAGATACTCGGGCGGGACGGGTTCCGGCGCGAAGTCGGGATGAGGGGATGACGCCAGCGCCGCGTGCAGCTCGGCTGTTCGCCGGCCCAGCAATCCGGCCGAGTCCAGATACGAACCGAGCCGCGCTTCGGCCTGTTGCGGGACGGTGCCGTCGAGCAGCGCTGACAGCAGGTCCTCCGGCTCCGCCGTGTCGGCGAAGTTCGCGGAAGCTGCCCGCTCCCGGGCGAAGTAGGCGCGCAGCGAGTCCAGTGTGTAACGCCAGGCATCGCCCTGATTGGGCACGAACCCTTGCAGGACGGCCAAGGTCGCCGGCTCTCCCGTCCCCCGGCGGTACTCGATCGCGCCCAGGATGGGCGGGACATGGGGAAACCGTCGCTCGGTGAGATGCCGGCCGATTTCGAGATCCGGATTGATCCCGTCCTCGAGGCGCCGATACAGCTTCAAGATCACCCGCTCTCCGTACCGCACGGAGGTATTGCTCTGTTCCGCCTGCATCACCGCGGGAGCCGGGAGGGCGTCGATCGCCCCGAGGTCCGCAAACGCGTGCGTGGAGGTCGCGATCATTTCGCCAGCGGTACCGGCGAAACGCCGGCCCCGGCCGATCGCCTCGAGCAGGGTCCTGGTCACGTCCGGGTTCCAGAGCGCGTCATAGAGAACGCCGTCGCCCCGGTCGTCGTCCGGGTTCGCGAGCAGTCGGCCGATCACCGCGGCGCTCGACTCGGCTGCGAGCCGAGCGGCCGCGTCACCGAACGCGGCGGCCAGAGGAATCTGATATCGTTCGCTCCCGCCCTCTTCGTAGGCGACGCGGGTCAACAGAACGAACGCGCGTGTCCTCGACGTGGAAATCGGGACCGCGTCGGTCACTGTGACGGACCTGATCCGGCGGGCCTTCCCGCCGAACCAGCGACGGGTCGGCAGCGCGTCCCGCAGCAGGGTTTCCAACGCATCCTTCGCCTCCCCCTCGCATAGAGCCTCCCAGCGGCCGGTGAGTCTCAGCGTCCCGCGGTCCGTCGCGCCATCCGCTCCGTGCATGGTCACAAGTAGTAGTCGAAATCCCGTTCGGTCCGGATCCGGCGCCGAACCCGGAAGATGTGCGCCGGCACGGTGTGCGGATCGAGCTCGACATAATTTCTCGGTCCGTTCCAGAGATAGTACGTATCGGTCAGGAGATCGTGGACCTGGTACGGAACGTCGGGGTCGATGCCGAGCTCGTCCAGCTTGAGTTCCACCCAGCCGGCATGGGCGTGGACGGGACTGAGGTTGACGACCGTCACCACGATGTTGGACCGGTCCTCGGTGCGTTTGCTGTAGCACAGCAACTCGTCGTTGTCGACCGGATGGAAGCGCAGGCTCCAGTCGTTCTGCAACGCGGGATTGTCCCGGCGGATCGCGTTCACGCGGGCGATGAAGTCGCGGAGACTGTCCGGCCGCTCGATGTCCCACTGCTTGATTTCGTACTTCTCCGAGTCGAAGTACTCTTCGCTCCCTTCCTCGTAGGGACGGTGCTCGCACAGCTCGAAAGCCGGGCCGTAAATGCCGTAGCTCGCGCCCAGGGTGGCCGCCAGGGCCAGCCGGATCATGAAGGCCGGCCGGCCTCCGCGCTGCAGGTATTCGGTCAGGATGTCCGGCGTGTTGGGCCATAGATTGGGACGGAAATACTCCCGGACCTCCGTTTGGGTCAGCTCCGTGAAGTACTGCATCAGTTCCGTCTTGGTGTTGCGCCAGGCGAAATAGGTGTAGGACTGGGTGAAGCCCAGCTTGGCCAATCGGTACATGACCTTCGGTCTGGTGAAGGCCTCGGACAGAAAGATGACGTCGGGATGGCGCTGTTTGATGTCCGCGATCAGCCATTCCCAGAACTGAAACGGCTTGGTATGGGGATTGTCCACGCGGAAGATGCGGACCCCCTGGTCGATCCAGTAGGTGACGACGCTTTTCAACTCGCGCCACAGGGCCCGCCAATCCTCGGTCTCGAATTCCAGCGGGTAGATGTCCTGATACTTCTTGGGCGGATTCTCGGCGTACTGGACGCTGCCGTCCGGCCGTCGCCGGAACCACTCCGGGTGTTCCTTGACGTAGGGGTGATCGGGCGAGCACTGGAAGGCCAGGTCCAGCGCGATCTCGAGACCTTGTTCCCGCGCTTTGGCGAGCAGGCGGTGAAAGTCGCTCAGGCTGCCCAGTTGCGGATGGATTGCCTTGTGCCCGCCTTCCTCCGCGCCGATGCCCCAGGGACTTCCGGGGTCGTCGGGTCCGCCGACGGGCCGGTTGTTCTTTCCCTTGCGGTGCGTCCGGCCGATCGGATGGATGGGCGGAAAGTACAGCACGTCGAAGCCCATCGAGGCGATGTAGGGAAGCCGGGCCTCGCAATCCCGAAAGGTCCCGTGCCGCCCCGGTTCGGGAGAGCAGGACCGAGGGAACATTTCATACCAGGTGCTGAAGCGGGCCTTCTCCCGATCGACCACAACCGCCAGCTCTTTCTCATAGGTCGCGGCGAACCGCCGGTCCGCATGCCGCTCCATCAGCGCCGCCACCTCGTCGCTCAAGGCGACTCGGATCCGGGCCGCAGGGTCCGCGCCCGCCGCCGCCAGGTCGTCGGCCGATCGGGCGAGCGCCTGCGCATCGGAACCGGCGGCGCGACGCGCCGCGTCCTTCAGCAACCCCGCGCCGATTAGCAGGTCCATCGCCACGTCCTGTCCCGCCTCGACTTTCTTCGCCAGATCGCGGCGCCACGACTTGAACCGGTCCGTCCAGGCGGTCACGGTATAGACGTACCACCCCGTTTCCGCGACCCGGAACGCGCCTCTCCAGCGATCGTTGACCAGGAACGCGAGCGGGACTTCGGTCCAATCGCGATCCTGTTCCTTGCGATACAGCAGCAGGCCCGAGAGCGCGTCGTGCCCGTCGGCGAAGATGTCCGCTTCGACGACGACCGTTTCGCCGACGGTGCGCTTGATCGGAAACCGGCCTCCGTCGATCTCCGGCGTGACGTGTTCGATGACGACTCTGATTCTGCCTTCCATGCGCTCCATACCCGCTCCTTCTTGCCTGTGGCCGTCGATCGTCAATCGCGTCTTGCGCGACAAGCGAGACATGCGCGAAACGCGCGATGGGCAGTCAGCGTTCTGACATTTCGCGCGAGTCGCGCTATTCTCGCCTTTCTCGCAGGCAGAGTCGCGCCACTCGAGCCGGTCCCGCCCGTCGCGCGTCCACAGATCATGTCTTACCCATCGCCCATTTACAGATGCGAAATGTCTTCTTCCCGTTCCCGTGTGTCGCGGAGGCGGCGCTCCAGCGCCTCCTTCGCGATGTTTCTCCCGCCGAGGCCGAGCGCGATGGCCAACGCCAGCACGACTCCGCCGAACGTGATCGAAAAGGCCGCGACCACGATCTCCTTGGCGATCCCCAACTGGGTCAGGACCATCGCCGTCGTGAAGATCATGATCCCCCACCGGATCAGGTTGGCGATGAGGCGGGCCTCCTGAACCTGCGCGTTCACGGCGGCGATCAGAGCCGCTTCGGCGAAAAAATTGGCCATGAGCAGGCCGAAGAGCAGCAGGAACAGCGCCGCCAGCAGGCTGGGCAGGAAGCCGAAGATGACGTTCATCAGGCTGGTCGAGGCCGGTAGTTGGAGGGCGCCGAGGCCCATGAACGCGAACAGGAGAAAGATCACCCAGTAGGCCAAGCGGCCGACCAGGTGGGCGGGAGACTGCCTGACGCCCGCCTTGACCAGCGAGGCGGCGAGCCCCCAGCGCTCGCAGAGCGAGTCGAACCGGACGGCGCGGAGGAGGCGCAGCAGCACGACCTTCGCCAGCCACGCCGCCACCAGTCCGGCCGCCACCAGGCTGATCATGGCGAGAAGATTCGGCAAGAACAGCGCGATCCGCTTCATGGTGTCCCGGAAGGCTTCGACCATCGCTTCCCGCCACAGTTCGCTCATCCCGCTACCTCCATCGCTCGAGCAAATACGGTTTCGTCGCTTCGTAGGTCGCGCACAGCGCCTCGACGGCCTGTTCGACCTCGGCCTGGCCTCCGTCTTTCGTGTCGAGCACGAACGACGCGGTCCAGCCCAGGTAGAGGGGCGTCATGGCCTTCAGCAAGTGTTCCCGGTGCAGCAGCCGCTCGTGATAGGCCAGGGCGAAGTCGTACACGATCTGGACCCAGAGCTGGGCGGACAGACGAAACTCCTCGGTTTCGAGGCCGCCCAACGGGAGCAGTTCGCTCAAGGTGTCGTAGGGCAGCACGACTTCCCAGATCGGCAGCAGGTCGCGGAGCCCCTGCTTGAACGCCTTCACCATGCGCGCCACGTTGATCGCGACCGGCGCCGTCTCCATCTCGAACGGGGGACCGAAGACCGGCACGGGCACGGACGCCGTCACGCTTTGCCACTCCGCCTGGTAGCGCTCCATGAGCATGAAGACCGCGCCGACCGCGCGGGTCAACTGCGCGGACAAATCCGCCTTGCTGTCCCGGGACTCGTGGAGCACCGGTCCCAGGTAGGCCTGACAGACACGCGCGCCCTCCGCCAACGCGGAGGTCAGCATCCAGATATCCAGGCCCTGCCGGACCGCGCCGCTCTCCCACTCGGTGTCGGCCGACCAGGCCGCAGCCCGCGCCCCGGCCACGCCATAGCCGCCGCCGGGCGCCTGGCGGGCGCGTTTCCCATACAAGGCGCGGGTCAGCGGATAGACGACGCCGTTGCTCAGGCTCCCGTCGTATTTATGACGGCGGGAGAGCGGCGCGACGTACTCGAACCGCTCGTCGCGGATCGGTCTGATCAGCAGGTCCATCCAGCCGGGCGTGATCGACAGGAGGTCGGCGTCGATCACCGCGCAGGCCTGCGCCTGGAGGGCGGCGCCGATCGCCAAGAGGGCCCGGACGGCTTCCACCATGGCCGCGGCGCCCTGATACGAGGCGACGGTCCGCGGCGAAGGAGGCAGGGGGACGAATAACCGGATCGGGGTCTTGAGCGCGGCGCGTTCCACGATCGCCCGCGTCTCGTCCTGCGAGCCGCCGTCGCAGACCGCAATCACGCAGCGCGCGTCCGGGAAATATTCCACCAACCCTCGATCGACGGTCAGCATCACCCGCTCGATGGTCTTGGCGTTGTTGTAACTGGGTACGCCGACCAGAATGTCGGCGGTGCCGATCTCCGACAGCCGTCCCTGCACGTCGCGAGAGAGGAGGTCGAGCGTCATGGTCCGGTAAAGATCTTCAGCAAGGTCAAGTAGTCGCCCAGGTGCCGGGTGATCAGGAAATTGCGGCGCACATGTTCCCGCGCGGCGCCGCCCATCCGGCCGATCAGCCCGGGATTGTTCAGGAGATGACGGATGCGGAAGGCGGCGCCCTCCGGCGAATGCACGGTATACCCGGTCACATCCTCGATGATCTGGGCCGCGATGCCTCCGGCCGTTCCGCCGATCACCGGCTTGCCTTTCCACATGGCTTCCGACACCGTCAGCCCGAATCCCTCCTTGAGGGACTTCTGAATCACGATCGTCGCCGCCCGTTGCAGGGCGTTGATCTCCAGGTCGGCTTCCGGCGGCAGTTGCAGCACGTGGATATCGGGGTCCCGTCCGGCGGCTTCCCGGACTTCGGCGAGCACGGCTTCTCCTTCAGGATCGTGCGTCACGCCGCCGCCGGCCAGGACCAGCCGGCAGTTGTGATGCTTCTTGACCAGCCGGTAGGCCTGGATCACGCCGACCGGGTCCTTGAACCGCTCGAATCGGGAGATCTGCAGGAGGATCGGCTTGTCCCGCGGGATCTGCAGCCGGTCCAGGATCGCGTGCACTTCGCTCTTGGCCAGTTCGCGGTTCTTGTGGCTCAGGGGGTCGATGGAGGGATAAATCAGAAACTGGGGGATCGGCAGCCGCTGGGTGAAATGGGGGAGCGAGAAGATCGCGGCGTCGTACTTCACCACGTACCGGCGCAGGAAGCTCCACACCCGCCGCTGCGGCTGCGCGATGTCGAGGTGGCAGCGCCAGATCCACGTGCCTTTCTTCCGATGCTCGACCAGCGCCGCGGGTTGCGGATCGTGGATCATGACGAGATCCGCCTCCAGGTTGAGGGCCTGCGCGTTCCGCTGGTTGACCTGCAGGTAGGTCTGATACATCTCCTCCGTGATCGTCTGGTCCTCGCCCTGCAGCGCGTTGGCGAAGCGCTTGGTCACGTCGAAGAATTCCTGGACGCCGGCGATGACTTCCCAGCGCGCCTCAAGGCCGAGGGTCTTCATCATCGGCACAAGGCGGCGCAGGATTTCCGCCACGCCGCCTCCGTACCGGACCGTGTTGACGTTGACGAAGCTTCGGCCCTTCACCAGCTCGCTGAGCCGGTAGAGGAAATCGACGGTCCCCTTCGGCGCGATCTCTCGATACTCGTCCAAGCTGGCCATGACACCTATATCCTCCCGCTCATAGAAACTCCTTAGCCGGCCAATAGCCCAGAGTCGCTGTTCGCTACTCGTTAGCCCGCATTATTCATGACGGTTCGTCGCGCTGCACCCGTTGCTTTGGCCCATTGCAGTTGGCAGAGCAATGGGCGCCCCGAGCAACGGGTACTCGTGAGCCGCGTCGCGAGACGGGCGCGTGGAGCCGCGAAGGACCGACGCGTACCGGGGACCCGTTGCCGGGCTTCATGCAACGGGTGGTCAGTACGTGGAGGGACTGAGCGGCGAGCCCGCCCGCCCCAACGCCGCGGCCAGGCCGGGACCCATTGCAATCTTGGAGGGCACCCATTGCATTCCTGGAGCAATGGGTCCCCGGTGCCCAGCAGCGGATCGGCGATTGCAGCAGAAGTGCTCATGAATAATGCGGGTTAGATCGCGGTGCGTTCAATGCCATAGAGACTGTCCTCGCCGTCCTTCGAGCGAAGCAGGAACCAGTAGTAACCGTAGGGGCCCACGCTGAGCACGTACGGACGGTCGCCGATCGGGGGGAACCGGGACTCGCCGAACAGCTCGAACGGCGTCGAGCCGCGGAACCGACCCAAGTCCAGCTCGACCGGCTGGGCCGAGCCGGCGAGGTTGTGGATCAGGAGGACCGTGTCCCCCTGATACGCCCTCACGTGGACCAGCACCTTCTCGTTGGCGTGCGGGAGGAATTCGATCGACCCGCGGCCGAACACGGGACGGGCTTTTCGGATGCGGATCAATTGCCGCATCCAGTTCAGCAGGGAATGCGGAGTCTGGATCTGCGACTCCACGTTGATCGCCTGGTACCCATACACGGGGTCCGCGATCACCGGGAGATACAGTTTCGCCGGGTCGGCTTTGGAAAAGCCGGCGTTCCGGTCCCCGGTCCACTGCATCGGCGTGCGCACCCCGTTCCGGTCGCCGAGGTGGATGTTGTCGCCCATTCCGATTTCGTCGCCGTAGTAGACGATCGGGCTTCCGGGAAGGGTGAACACCAGGCTGTTCAGCAACTCGATCTTGCGACGATCATTCTCCAGCAGCGGCGCGAGCCGGCGCGCGATCCCGATGTTGCGCCGCGCCTGCGGGTCCCGCGCGTAGGCGTAGTACATGTAGTCCCGCTCCTCGCCGGTGCACATCTCCAGCGTCAACTCGTCGTGGTTCCGCAGGAAGAGGCACCACTGGCAGTTCGGCGGAATGGGCGGCGTGTGCGTGAACATGTCGATGATCGGCTGGCGGTCCTCGCTCCGCACGCCCATGAACAACCGCGGCATGAGCGGGAAGTGGAAGGCCATGTGGAACTCGTCGCCGTCGCCGAAGTAGGGCCGCACGTCGGCCGGCCACTGGTTGGCCTCGGCGAGGAGGATGCGCCCCGGATAGCGCTCGTCGAGGCGCCTGCGGATCTCCTTCAGATAGGCGTGCGTCTCGGGCAGGTTCTCGCAGATCGTGCCCTCCTGCTCGAACAGATAGGGCACGGCGTCGCACCGGAACCCGTCCAGCCCCAGGTCCAGCCAATAGGTCATGACGTCCAGCATGGCCTGGCGAACCTCGGGGTTCTCGTAATTGAGGTCCGGTTGGTGGCTGAAGAAGCGGTGCCAGTAATAGGCCTGCGCCTCCGGGTCCCAGGTCCAGTTGGACTTTTCCGTGTCGATGAAGATGATCCGGGCCTTGCCGTATTTCTGATCGGTGTCGCTCCAGACGTAATAGTGGCGCCGGGGTGAGTGGGGCGAGCGCCGCGCCTCCTGAAACCAGGGATGCTGATCGGAGGTATGGTTCAGCACCAGGTCCGCGATCACGCGGATGCCGCGCCGATGGGCGTCGTCGAGGAACGCCTGCACGTCCTCGATCGAGCCGTAGTCCGGATAGACGCCGCGGTAATCCGACACGTCGTAGCCGTCGTCCCGCAACGGCGACGGGAAGAAGGGCAGCAGCCAGAGGCAATCGACGCCCAGCCACTGCAAATAGTCGAGCTTCTCCCGGAGGCCGCGGAAATCGCCAATGCCGTCGTCGTTGGCGTCGTAGAAAGCCTTGACGTGCAGCTCGTAGAAGACCGCGTCCTTGTACCAGTGCTCGTCGGCGCTCAGCACGGCGTCCTCTCCTTCTCGTTCATGCCTCGCCCGCCTTGGCCAGGAACTCGTCGCAGGCGACCAGCAGTCCGGAGCGAAGGCGTTCGAGGCTCCCGAGGTACGGATTGATGGCGCGGAGCTTGGCCGCCAGGTCGGGAAACCCGAGCACCTGTCTGACCCAGATGGAGAAATCGCTCTCCTCCCGATGGAGCCGGATCCGCGCTTCGAACATGTGGTAGTAAATCGCGCTGGCGTCCACCTCTGCCAACGCGTTCCGGAACTCCGACAAGGTGCGGGCCTGCAGGCCGGTGGGCACCTCGATGATGCGGGACTGGTTGAAATGAAACGGCTCACCGAAGATGACCCGAGGCACGACGGAGGTCCGCGACAGATGATCGTCGATGATCGAGATGATTTCCTCCCGGAGCTCCTCCAGGCTCGGAAAGTCGAAGGGGTCCAGGACCGCCAGCCGTTCCCCGAGGACCCGGTCGCGGACCTGCGTGACCACCCAGTGCGCGAAGTCGTTTGCATAGGCGCCGGCGATGGCGCTGTGCCGCAGGAAATAACTGTGCGTGTGGAAGTAGACCGAATCGACCGGCACTTCTTCGAGCAGTTCGGCTAATTCTTTTTCATCGTCGGCCTTCTTGCCCAGCAATTCCTGCAACTCGCTGCATCCGATGAATTTGAACGGCGCGTCCGCCGTCCTCGGATGTTGCTCCCCGTGCTCCTGCTCCGTCATGAATCTCCTTCCCGTCCCAGGTAGCGGTCCAGGTTGTACGCGGCGCTGATCAGCCCGATGTGCGTAAAGGCCTGGGGAACGTTGCCCAATTGCTCTCCGGTCGGCGACAGTTGCTCCGCGTACAGCCCCAGGTGATTGGCGTAGCTCAACATCTTTTCGAAGATCAGCCGCGCTTCCGCCAGCCGCCCGGCCCTGGTGAGCGCTTCCACCAGCCAGAAGGTGCAGACGCTGAACGTGCCTTCGCCGCCGGCCAAGCCGTCCGGCGCGGCCCGCCCGATGCGGTAGCGGCGCACGAGGCTGTCGGACACGAGGTCTTCCAGGGTCCGGTCCAGCGTGGAGAGCATGCGCGGGTCGGTCGGCGAGACGAAGAACACCAGCGGCAACAGCAGGTTGCCCGCGTCCAGCTCCCGGCTGTCGTAGTGCTGAACGAAGGCGCCGGCCTCCGGATTCCATCCATGGCGCATGACGTCGGTGTAAATCCGGTCCCGTTGGGCCGCCCAGACGGCGCGGTCCGCCGGGAACCCGCGGTTGTCGGCGATCCGGATCCCCCGGTCCAGCGCGACCCAGCACATGACCTTGGAATACACGAAGTGCCGCCGGCCGCCGCGCACCTCCCAGATGCCTTCATCCGGCTGGTCCCACTGGGCGCAGACATACTCCAGCAGTTTGGTCAGGTTGACCCACAGATCATAGCTGATAGGACGGCCGTGCTTGTTGAACAGGTACACGGCGTCCATCAGCGCGCCGTAGATATCCAATTGCAGTTGTCCCGCGGCCCCGTTGCCGATGCGGACGGGACGCGATCCCCGGTGCCCGGCCAGATGCGGCAGCTCTTCCTCGGGCAGATCGTGCCGTCCGTCGATCCCGTAGATCGGCTGGAGCGCGCCGTTCGGCTCGAGTTCGTGGCAGCGGGCGTTCAGCCATTCCATGAAGCGGCCGGCTTCCTGCGTGAACCCGAGGCGCAAGAGCGCGTAGAGGGTGAAGGCGGCGTCGCGCATCCAGGTGAAGCGGTAGTCCCAGTTCCGCACGCCGCCCGGGTCTTCCGGCAGGCTGGTCGTGGGCGCGGCCACAATGGCGCCGGTGGGGGCGTAGGTGAGCAGTTTCAGGGTCAGCGCCGAGCGCTGCACCATTTCGCGCCACCGCCCGCGGTACCGGCACTGGGCCAGCCATCCGCGCCAGAACGCCACGGTGTCCCGCAACGCCGCCTCGCCCGACTGCGGCATGTCCAGCAGGTCGGCATCGGCGCAGGCGTCCAGATGAACGAGGAAGAACGTCACGCTCTGGCCGGCGGACAGGGTGAACTCCGCGGCGCAAGCCCCTTCCGAGATGGTGAACGGAACCGGGCTGACCAGCCCGACGGCCACGTCGTCGGCGCGAAAGACCGCCCCGCGCTTGTGCGCGACCGCGACGTGCCGGTCCCGCCCGTAGTTGAAGGCCGGCGCGCATTCGAGCCGGAAGCGGACCGTGCCTCGTGCCACCGACACGATCCGGACGATCCGTCGGCGGCGGGGGCGGGCGCCCGCTTCGTCCTGCTCGATCGGCATGAAGTCCGTGACCTCTCCGACGCCCTCGGCATGCAAAAAGCGGGTGAGGAGGACGTTGGTCTCGGGCAGGTACATCTGTTTCCGGATTCCCCGGTCCACGGGCGCGATGATGAAACGCCCGCCGCGCCGCTCGTCCAGGATCGCCGCGAAGAGGCTCGGCGAGTCGAAGGTCGGCAGACAGCACCAGTCGATCGAGCCGTCGATGCCGACGAGCGCGACCGTGTGCAGATCGCCGATCACGCCGTGGTCCCCGATCGCCGCGCAGGTCGTGTCACGACCGCTCATGCCCGTGTCCTTCCATGGAGAGAACAGCCGTCATGCTTAGTGCGCGACCTGCGGGACGAGCGAGACTTGTGCATATCGCGCCCGTCCCGCTATTCTCGCCTTTCTCGCACGCGGAGCCGCGCCGCGTCGCATCACGAGATCCGTTCCAGCAGGGCGACCGGACAGGTCCCGAAGATCTCGGCCGCCGGCAACACTTGAGTCCCCTCCGCGTCGGTCGTCTCCAGGAGTTCGCCGGTGAGGAGGTTCCGATAGGGCGACCCGGGCCGCCACGACGGCACCGTGAGCCACGTCTCGCCCCAGGCGCTGCGTCCCAGGGGGAACGGCGCGGCGCCCCGGTCCAGTCCGGCCGCCAGGCGGGTGATCGCCGTCACCACCGCCTGATCCCGGTGAATCCGCGCATAGGCCACCAGGTGATCCGGCCGGTCGCCGCGGGCCTCCAACGGCACGTAGTCGCCGCGCAGGAACAGATCGGTATGCTCGCGGCGGTACCGCAGGCAGCTCATAGTCACGTACAGCTTAATCCGCCCGTCCGTATAGGTCTCGATCAACCGCGCGACCAGGCCGCGCCGATACGCTCCCGCTTCATCGCAGGCCTTCTGCAGGTCGGCAAGCAGGCCGGACCGGAGCTCGTAGTCGACCGGACGTCGGTTATCGGGATCGACGAGGCTGAAGTCCCACAGTTCCGTACCCTGGTAAAAGTCGGGGATGCCGGGAGCCGTCATCTTGAGCAGCACCTGCGACAGCGAATTGCAGACGCCGTAGCGCGCGATCCGCTCCTGGAAGGGGAGAAAATCCTCCAGAAAGAGGTTCGGCCTGCTGCGGTCCAGCAGCGCCGCGATGAAGCGGGAGACCGCGTCTTCGTAGACCTGATTCGGATTGACCCAGCTCGTATGAACCTTGGCCTCCCTCAGCGCCTTGTGCATGTAGCCCTGGATGCGGTCGCAGAAGATCCGATACTCGCGGTCGTCCGGTCGCGCCGGGGGCCAGGCGCCCAGCAGCGTCTGGTACAGCAGGTATTCTTCGTTCCGGTCCGGCGCCGGCTGGCCGTCCACCTCGGTCTTCAGCTTCCGGTTCAACCGGCTCCAGCGGGTGACGCGCGCCCGCCACTCCTGCGGCAGTTCCGACAGCACGTTGATCCGGGCCCGCACGTCCTCGCTGCGTTTCGTGTCGTGTGTCGAGGTGGCCGACAGCGAGCAAGGCCAGCGGGCCTGGCGTTCGCGCATGCGCTTATGAAACAGGGCCGGCGGGACGCCGAACTGTTGGGGGTCTCCCCCCACCTCGTTCAGCGACACCAGCCGGTTGTAGAGATAGAACGCCGTGTCCTCGATTCCCTTGGCCGTTACCGGACTGGTGGTCTGCTGGAATTTCATCACGAACCGCAGTTGCTCCCGCCGGTTCTGCAAGGTGCGCTCATCCCATTCTTTCAGCAGCAGGGTCTGGACGAAGTCGAACACCAGCCCGCTGAGGGCGGGGTTGCGTCGTTTGGCCCGGGCGACCGCCTGCCGGATGTAGGCCCGGTCCCGCTCCAGGACCGGCTCCGGGCCGTCGGTGACGTAGGTCCGGTAGACCGGAAAGCAGGCGATGATTTCCCGGATCGCATGCGTAAGGCTGTTCAGGGTGAAATCGCGCGAGCGGCGGTCCCGCTCCGACAGCCGATTCAACTGGTGCCCGAGGACGTTGATCTCGCTCGCCATCGAGGCGCGCATGATCAGTTTCTTCGTCTCGTAGGTCAGGTCGGCGTAGGACGGGCGGGCGTGGGTGAACCGCGCATAGGTCTCGTCCATCGCCCGTTCGTGGGCCCCATGCACGAACAGGCCGTTGACCAGGTTCAGGAAATCGTACCCGGTCGTGCCGTACACCGGCCAGGTCTCGGGCAAGGGCTCGTCCTTGTCGAGGATCTTTTCCACCACGATGAAGAGCGGCCGGACCTCGGCGGCCTCCTGTTCCGAGGCGTGCAGCAATTCGCGTGCCGCCCAGGCCTGCACCTGCCGGAGGTAGCGGCCGGGGTCATAGAGCCCATCCACGTGATCGATCCGCAGGCCCGTCACGATCCGTTCTTTCAAGAGCGTGAAGATCAGCCTGTGGGTCTCCTGGAGCACCGCTTCGTCTTCCATCCGGATCGCCGCCAGCTCGTTGATGTCGAAAAAGCGCCGGTAGTTGATTTCCTCGGAGGCGACGCGCCAGAACGCCAGCCGGTACGGCTGGTCGTTCAGCAGGTCGTCGAGCAGGTCGAAGCTGCGCGGATCGCCCTTGGTCCCGTTGAAGCGTTGCACGTTCTCTTCGATGAACGCCGCGACGGTGGAGCTGTCCCGCGCCAGCGCGGCCAGGCGCATCCGCGCGATCTCCTTCTCGCGATAGCGCTCGCGCACCTTCGGCGGATCGATCTCCGAGCGGGAGGGCAGGTGGCGCAGCGCCGTGATGATGCTCTCGAGTTCCTGCACGTGCGGGGCGTCTTCGCCGGTCTGCGCGATCAACTGATCCAGCCGGTGGGAAAGGATCTTCACCCAGGATTTCGGCGACACCGGCAACGTGTGATTGTAATAGCGGACGACGAAGCTCCCGTCCGTGAAGGCCAACGTGATCTCCCTGTTTTCCAGCACCGCGCCGTACAGATCGCCGAGAATCGGCAGCAGAACCTTGCCGTCCAGTTCGCGCTTGAGCGGGTGCCAGTCGATGTCGAAGACGCTGGCAAAGCGGGAACTCGGCCCGTTTTCCAGCACGTCCAGCCACCAGCGGTTGGCCGACTGTCCGATGCCCATGTGATTCGGGACCAGGTCGAGCAGGTGTCCCATGTCGTGGAGGTGGAGCGACCGGACGAATTCCCGGTAGTCTTCTTCCGTGCCGAGCTCGGGGTTGAGGGTCGTCGGATCCACGACGTCGTAGCCGTGGGTGCTGCCCGGCACCGCCTTCAGGTACGAGGAGGCATAGCAGTCCGTGATCCCGAGGGCATGGAGATAGGGGACGATGCGCGTCGCCGCTTTGAAGGGGAAGGCCTGGTTGAACTGGACGCGATAGGTCGCGGTCGGAAAGCGGGGCCCGCCGGCTGAAGACTGCTCCATGGTCACAGTGTCCTGCGGGAAGGCCGCGAGAGCTGTCCTCGCGGCAACACAACCAAGCCGGACTTCGTCACCGCCTGATGGCGCGTCCGGTCCTCCGCCGGATCGTACCCGATTTCGGCTCCGGTCGGGACAACATTGAACCGGTCCGCGATGACGCGGCGGAGACGGGCTTTCGAGCCGATGACCGATCCGTCCATGATGATCGATTCCTCGATGCGCGCGCCATGCTGGATCATGACGTGCCGACCGATCACCGACCGCGTGATGTCCGCATCGACGATCAGACTCCCCTGGCCGATCATGGACTCGTCGATCCGCGACCGGATCAGACTGGCCGACGGCGCCTCGTACTTGTCGGTCAGGATCGGCCACTCGGTGTTGCGAAGATCGAAGATCGGCGCTTCTCCCAGCAAGTCCATGTGGGCCTGCCAGTAGGCGTCCAGGGTTCCCACGTCCCGCCAGTATCCCCGCTCCTCGTAGGGTTTCAGGCCGGGCACGTCGTTCGACAGGAAATCGTAGGCCATCACGCGATGGGTGCGGAGCAGGTGCGGGATGATGTCCCGCCCGAAATCGTGGGAACCCGGCCGCGCGGCGTCCTGTTCCAGGATCTCCAGCAGCACGTCGGTGTTGAACAGATAATTGCCCATCGACGAGTAGGCCTGCTCGGGATCGGTCGGCATGGGTTTGGGCTGCTTGGGCTTTTCTTCGAAGCCGAGAATCCTGTCTTCCTGGTCCTTTTGTCCGACTTCCACGATGCCGAAGCCTTTCGCCGCATGGAGAGGAACGGGCAGGGCCGCCACCGTCACGTCGGCGTGGCGGGACAGGTGGAAACGGACCATCTGGTTGATGTCCATCCGATAGATGTGGTCGGCCCCGAACACGGCCACCAGATCGGGATCGAAGTCCCGAATCAGGTTCAGGTTCTGATACACCGCGTCGGCGGTGCCTTCGTACCAGCCGCCCCGGGCTTTCATCTGCGGCGGTACGACCGTGATGAAGTTCTGCTTGACCAGCCCACCGGTCCGCCACGCCCGGCGCAGATGTTCGATCAATGACTGCGACCGATACTGGACCAACACATACATCGCCAGCATGCCGGAGTTCAGGAAGTTGCTGAGGACGAAGTCGATGATGCGATACTTGCCGGCGAAGGGGACCGCGGGCTTGCTGCGGACCGCCGTCAGCGGCATGAGGCGCTCGCCCTTGCCGCCGGCCATGATCATGGCCAGGACTCTGGGTTGACGTCGTCGCTCCACCATCGTTCCCTCATTTGTTCTCCGCCGGAACCGCGGATCGTCCGGCCCGGCGACAAGACCTATGATACCCCCGCTGCATGCCTTACGCTACCGCTTCCGGCGGACCAGCGCAGTGAGAATGTCAGACGCGAGGGCGTGATGGGTGACGCGCGTAAGTGCGACGAGCGGGACTCGCGCGACCGGCGCGACTCTGCCTGCGAGAAAGGCGAGAATACCGCGACTCGCGCGAAATGTCAGAACGCTGACTGCCCATCGCGCGTTTCGCGCATGTCTCGCTTGTCGCGCAAGACGCGATTGACCATTGACGGCCGCTTTCAAAGCGGCAACAGTGCGCGAAGCAGCGAGAAGGGGCTCTGATGCTGCACGTAAGCGGCGATCAGCGCGATCGCCCCCGCCGCCCAACCCCAATCCTCGGGAGTCCATTCGACGACCGGGTGGCGTTTCCTATGGAGGAACCGCGGCGCGACCAAGGCCAGCGGAAAACCGAAAAACAAAACGGGGTGGATGCGGATGAAGCTGGACAGCATCCACGGGATGGCCAGCCCGATGAAGAACGTCCGGCCCAACCGGCGGATAGGGTCGCTCGTGCGCACGGGTTCGACAGGCATCCTCATCCTCCGCAGAAACGAAGATAGACAATAGCCGATAGCGGACAGCTTAGAGCTGGTATGAAAATGCGGGTCCTGTCACCGACCAGCCGGGTACCCGTTGCTCCGCTCCGGTTGCAACGGGTGCAAGCTCACACCCCGACACACCCGCCAGGCGGGTACCCGAGGGACCCCGCTGCGCGCGGACAGGCGCCCAGGTCGGTGCCACCCGCATTTTCATGCTCCAGGGTGACCACTTGGTGGCCATGAATCACTGCTTTGAAAAATCGGCGCGAGGCTAGCGGCCCGCGGCTAGAGGCCGGGGTCTCTTCCCCCCCCTTGTCCCGAGCCCCTTGCCTCTCGCCCGCTCATGGTTCTCATCCTGCAAGGGCGCGCCGAGGCTCGTGAACGGCTTATGGTGAAAACGGATCGCGCGGCTTTTGACATCGTTTGGAGCGCCTTGCTAGGGTGGGGTCCCCTTATGCTTGCAACCCGATCTTCGCGACTGCTGTCGTCACGGGTGCTGTTCACGCCCGCGGACGTGGCGCCCGGCCGGACGCTGCTCTTGCGACTCGGCATGGTCCTCGCGCTGCTGGCCGCGGTGATCCTCATTCTCTGGCTGGATCGGGCCGGGCTCCGGGACCAGCTCGACGGCGAAATCTCCTTCAGCGACATCGTCTATTTCAGCATGATCACCGTGACGACCGTGGGATACGGCGACATCGTGCCGGTCACGCCGCGGGCCCGCCTGATCGACGCCCTCATCGTCACCCCGATCCGCGTGGTCGTGTGGTTCCTGTTTCTGGGCACGGCGTATCAACTGGTCATTCGTCAATACATGGAGGCATATCGCATGGCCAAACTGCAAGCCGGGCTGCACGAGCATGTGATCGTGTGCGGCTTCGGCTACACCGGGTTGTCCACCGTGAAGGAACTCCTGGCGAAAGGCGTCCGGCCCGAACGTATCCTGGTGATCGATCCCGAGGAGCAGCGGGTGCGTGCGGCCGTCGAGATGGGGGTCGTCGCCTTCCAGGGCGACGCGACCCAGGAGTCCATCCTCAGGGATGCGGTGCTCGAAAAAGCCAAGGCGCTCATCATCGCCGCGGGCCGGGACGACACCAATGCCTTGATTCTGCTCACCGCCCGCCATCTCCATCCGTCGTTGCGCATCATCGTCAGCGCCCAGGAGGAGGAGAACGTCAAACTGTTCCGGCAAGGCGGCGCGAACACCATCATCTCTCCGGCCACCTTCGGCGGGTACATCCTGGCCGCCGCCGTGGATCATCGGCACCTCGTGCACTATCTCGAAGATCTGCTGACGGCAGGAGGGCGCATCAATCTGGTCGAGCGGGCCGTCCGGCCGGAGGAGATCGGAAAGCGCGCCGTGGATCTCAAGCCCGATGTCCTGCTCCGCGTCTACCGAGGCGACGAGGTGCTCACCTTGTGGGATCTGCAGGAACGGGAAACGCTCCGATCGGGCGACATCCTGGTCGTGCTGCAGCCGGCTCGACCCGCTCAAGAACCGGGCTAGCCCTTGCACCCGACGCGGACGGCCGGACCGATCGGCTCGTGCCTCGACGACACCCGTCGCGCCGGTCTGCCCGATGGCGCTATCGCGCGTCCGATTTCAGGTAGATCGCCGCCGTATACGCGGGAAGACGAACCGCCGCATCGCCATGTTCAGGCGCCGGCTCCTTCGGCCACCGGTCTTCTCCGCTCCCGCCGAAGTCCACGGCTTCAGAGCACAGCGCCAATCGCCACGTTCCCTGCGGCGGGCGCAGGCTGAAGGACGCCGGCCCTTTGTTGAATCCCAAAAGGATCAGCGCGGCCGAGCCGTCGGCGGCCCATCGGTGCAGGGTCAGGATCTGTTGCGCGTCGTCGGTCCAGACGCGGTGCCCGGCCTCGCCGGATTCCGAGGCGGCGAGGGCCGGAACGGATCGGCGCAAGTCGAGCAGTCGGCGGTACCACCGGAGCAGGGCCGCCTGCTGCGGATCGGTCTGCTCGCCGGGATGCACCCGCGAGCGGTCGAAGGTCGCGGGATCCTGCGGATCGGGAATGTCGCCCGCCCATCCGAAGGCGGCGAATTCCGCCTTCCGTCCACGACGGACGGCTTCGACCAGGGCCGGGTCTCCATGATCGGTGAAATAGAGGAAAGGCGCGCGCTCGCCGTATTCCTCGCCCATGAACAGGAGCGGGATGTTCGGAGCCAGCAGGACGGCCGCGGCCGCCACCTTCAGCGCGTCGAACGGAATGAGCGTGCTCAAGCGGTCGCCACGGGCCCGATTGCCGACCTGGTCGTGGTTTTGGGCGAACACGACGAACCGTGAGGGGGGCCGGCCCCGGGAAACGCTCCCATGCCGCCGCCGTCGATAAGCCGACCGCTGCCCGGTGTACACGAAACCGTCCTGCATCGCCGCCGCCAACTGGTCGAGACGCCCGAAATCCTGGTAGTAGCCGTCCCGTTCGCCGGTCAACAGCGCATGGAGCGCGTGATGGAAGTCGTCGTTCCATTGCGCGTCCAGGCCGTGCCCGCCCTCTACCGGCGGGGCGATGACGCGGACGTCGTTCAGGTCGCTCTCGGCGATGACCAGAGCGGATCGTCCCAGCCGGTCGGCTTGCGCGTGAACCGCCTCGGTCAGTTCGCGCAGGATGTGGCGCGCGCCGAAATCATAGATGCCGTGAATGGCGTCCAGGCGCAGGCCGTCGATGTGATACTCCGTGATCCAATACAGCGCGTTGCCGATGATGTAATGCCTGACCTCGTCGCTGTTCGGACCGTCATAGTTGATCGCCGCTCCCCACGGGGTCCGATACCGGTCGGTGAAGTAGGGCCCGAAGTCCCCCAGATAATTCCCTTCCGGCCCCAGGTGGTTATAGACGACGTCCAGAATCACCCCCAGCCCCTTGGCATGGCAGGCGTCCACCAGCAGACGGAGCCCCCGCGGCCCGCCGTAACTCGCCTGCGGCGCGAAGGGATAGACCCCGTCGTACCCCCAGTTTCTGGTTCCGGGAAACTGGGCGACCGGCATCAACTCGATCGCCGTGACTCCCACGTCGCGCCGAAGATAGTCCAGCAGCGGAACGACGGCCTGAAAGGTGCCTTCGCGGGTAAAGGTGCCGACGTGGAGTTCATAGATCACGAGCCCATCGCGTGTGAGGCCGCGCCAGCCCTGATCCGTCCACCGGAATGCTCCGGGATCCACGACCGCCGAAGGACCGTGTACGCCGTCCGGCTGAAAGCGCGAGGCCGGGTCGGGACGTTCTTTTTCGTCGTTCAGCACGTACAGGTACCGATCGCCTTCGACCACGCCCGGCATGTCCGCTTCAAAATAGCCGAGTTCTCGCGGCTGCAAGAGGATGGGGCGACCGTCGCGTCCGATCAGTCGGACCGAGACCGTCTTCGCCCGGGGGGCCCACACGCGAAAGCGGACACGATCGGGACCGAGAAGGCGCGCACCCAGATCAAGCTGCCACGGTCCGCTCCAGTCCATTGCCACGCCCCTCTACCCCGTTATCCCTTTACCCCTTACCCCTGACAATTGCGTGTTGCGTTTGTACGGTGGTGCCCATGCTACGGGGTTCGACGGCCTTGCACAACCGGAAAGAACGGGCGGATTGCACAGAAAGGCCGCTGCGGCTATAACACAACCGACATGCGAGGCTGGCGTGACGGGCGAGACGCGCGCGACTCGCCGCTCGCGCCTGTCATGCGTTCTCGGATGTGTAGGAACCCATACACATGACGCGTCACGCGTGACGCATGATAGGCCTATTCGGCCGTTGACCATTGACAATTGACCATTTGACCATTCTTCATAGGAGTGCCCCGAGATGAAAATCTGGCCAGGACGCCCGTATCCCTTGGGCGCGACGTGGGATGGAGAGGGGGTCAATTTCGCGCTGTTCTCGGAGAACGCCGACGCCGTCGAGCTGTGCCTGTTCGACGGACCGTATGACGCGCGGGAAAGTCACCGGATCCGCGTCGAGGAACGCACCGACCAGGTCTGGCATGTGTACCTGCCGGAAGTGCGGCCGGGGCAGCATTACGGCTATCGCGTGCACGGACCCTATGCGCCCGAAGAAGGGCACCGCTTCAATCCCGCCAAGCTGTTGATCGACCCGTATGCCAAATCGATCGCAGGTACGGTCGAATGGTCGGACGCCATGTTCGGCTATCGGGTCGGCGACCCGGACGCGGACCTGTCCCGAGACGATCGGGACAACGCCGGCAACGTTCCCAAGTGCGTGGTGATCGATGAGGCGTTCACCTGGGGCGGCGACCGCCTGCTCCGCACGCCCTGGGAGCGGACCATCATCTACGAAGTGCACGTCAAGGGACTGACGGTGCGCCATCCGGAGGTGCCGGAGGCGCTACGGGGCACATACGCCGGCCTGGCCACCCCTCCGATCATCGACTATCTGAAAGGATTGGGCGTGACGGCGGTCGAGCTGCTGCCTGTCCATCACTTCGTGCGGGACAAGCACTTGTGCGATCGCGGGCTGACGAATTACTGGGGCTACAACACGATCGGGTTCTTTGCGCCGGATATCCGGTACGCCTCCTCGCCGGTGCGCGGGCGCCACGTCAAGGAGTTCAAGACGATGGTCAAAACGCTCCACAGCGCCGGAATCGAGGTGATCCTGGACGTCGTGTACAACCACACGGCGGAAGGCAACCATCTCGGGCCGACGCTGTCGTTCCGCGGCATCGACAACGCGACCTACTACCGTCTGGTTCCCGATCAGCCTCGGTATTACATGGACTATACGGGCTGCGGCAACAGTTTGAACGTGAGGCACCCCCGGACGCTCCAGCTCATTATGGACAGCCTGCGCTATTGGGTGCTGGAAATGCACGTGGACGGCTTTCGTTTCGACCTGGCCTCCACGCTGGCGCGCGAGCTTCACGATGTGGACCGGCTGAGCGCCTTCTTCGACATCATTCATCAGGACCCGGTCCTGTCCCAGGTCAAGCTGATCGCGGAGCCGTGGGATCTGGGCGAAGGCGGCTATCAGGTCGGCAACTTCCCGGTGGGCTGGGCCGAGTGGAACGGCAAGTACCGGGACACCATCCGGCGGTTCGTCCGAGGGGACGGGGGCCAGGTGGCGGAACTGGCCTACCGCCTGTCCGGCAGCAGCGATTTGTACGAAGGCGGAGGAAGACGGCCCCACGCCAGCATCAATTTCGTCACCGCCCACGACGGCTTCACCCTGCACGATCTGGTGTCCTACAACCACAAGCACAACGAAGCCAACGGCGAGGACAACCGCGACGGGACCGGCGACAATCTGAGCTGGAATTGCGGGGTCGAAGGCCCCACCAACGATCCGGCGATCAACGCGTTGCGCGAACGACAGAAGCGGAATTTCTTGGCTATTCTTCTCCTGTCGCAGGGGGTCCCGATGATCTGCGGCGGCGACGAGATCGGGCGAACCCAACGCGGCAACAACAACGCCTATTGCCAGGACAACGAGCTGAGCTGGTTCGATTGGAAGCTCGACCGCGCGGCACGCGAGCTGTTGGCGTTCACGCAGAGTCTGATCGCGTTTCGTAAGCGGCATCCGGTGCTCCGGCGGCGGCGCTTCTTTCAAGGCCGCCGCATCCGGGGCTCCGAAGTGAAGGACCTCGCCTGGTTTCGTCCCGACGGCAAGGAGATGACCGACGAGGATTGGGGCTCCGGCTATGCGCGGTCCCTGGGGTTGCGCCTGGCCGGGGACGCCATCGAAGAGGCGGACGAGCGGGGCCAACCGATTCAGGACGAGACATTGCTCATCCTGTTGAACATGCACCATGAACCGCTGACCTTCACCTTGCCGGCGCATAAGCGCGGCGTGCGGTGGGTGACGGTTCTGGACACCATGCTCTCGGGCGACCGGAAACAGTTGAAGATGTTCAAGGGCGGGGAGCCGTACGAGCTGGAAGCCCGGTCGGTCGTGGTGCTTCGCCTGCGGCAGAAGAACTGATCCCGGTCATCCCGGCTCCGGCCCGATCCCAAAGTCGATGCGTGCGCCGGTCTCCGCGTCGAAGATATGTGGCATCGCTTGGTCGAGCCGGACCGTGACCTGGTCGCCCGGTTGAAGCTGAGCGGTCGCATCCGCGAGACCGACGAGGATCGTTCCCGGATCGTGACCGCGGAGTTCCACGCTCACCCACAGTTGGCTCCCCGACAGTTCGGCCAGCCGCACCGTGCCGACGAGTCCGCCGCTCCCGCCCGCGGTGTCGGCCGGACGCACCCGCGCATGTTCCGGTCGGATGCCGAGCGTGACCGGCGTCGTTGCGGGTCGCGGCCCGGCCGGGTGCGGCAGGCGAAGGCGGATCGATCCCGCCCGGACTTCCCCGTCCTCGATGTGCGCGTTCAGTAGATTCATGGGCGGGGAGCCGATGAATCCCGCGACGAACCGGTTCGCCGGTTTGTCGTAGAGGTCGCGCGGCGTGCCGATCTGCTGGAGGCGACCCCGATCCAGGACCGCCAGACGGTCGGCGAGCGTCATGGCCTCGGTCTGGTCGTGGGTGACGTAGATCATGGTGGACTTGACGTCGTCGTGCAGTTTCCGCAGTTCGGCCCGCATGCCGGCCCGCAGTTGGGCATCCAGATTGGAGAGCGGTTCATCCAACAGAAACACCCGCGGCCTCCGGATCAGCGCGCGTCCCAGCGCCACCCGTTGCCGCTGGCCCCCGGAGAGCTCGCGCGGGCGACGCTCCAGAACGGTCGCGATCCCCAGGAGATCGGCGACGCGCCGGACCTCGGCGGCGATCTCCTCGCGGGAACGGCCGGTCCGGTGTTTCGCCACGCGGAGCGGAAAGGCCAGGTTCTCCGCCACGGTCATGTGCGGATAGAGGGCGTAGCTCTGAAAGACCAACGCGATGTCCCGCGCCCGCGGCGGCATCTCCGTCACATCTCGGCCGTCGAAGAGGATGCGGCCTTCCGTCGGGGTGTCGAGTCCGGCGATCAGGTGCAGCAGCGTGGATTTACCGCAGCCGGAGGGCCCGACGATGGTGAACAGTTCTCCGTCGCGCACGGTCAGCGTCAATCCGGCGATGACGTCGGTCCGGCCATAACGCTTGCCGACATCTTCGAGTCGGACTTCAGCCATAACTGCTCTGAAAATAGGCGCGAGGCTAGCCCGCATTATTCATGAACGCTTCTGCTGCAAACACGTATACGCTGTTCCGACAAGCGTGCTCGCCACTCAGTCGGTCAACATACTGTTGCAAGTATGCTTCCCTCCTTCGTGGCTGCGCTTGCCTGTCTCACAACGCGTCTCCGCGTTTTCGCGACGAACCGTCATGAATAATGCGGGTTAGAGGCCCGCGGCTAGAGGTCTGAGTCTCTTCCCCCTTGCCCCGAGCCCCTTGCCTCTTGCCCGTTCGTGATGTTCATCATGCGTGGGTGAGCCATCGCTCATGGGGACTGTGAACATTATGAATTGCGAATGATGAATGAGGAATGATCAGTTGAGTTGGTCGAAGGTGTCGATCTGTTTCAGGGTGTAGCTCAGCGCATCCCAGAGTTTCCCCTCCGGCGACGTGCGGTCGCTGGTGCGGACGTTGCGCAACGACCGTTGCAGCGCCAGGAGCGGCTCATAGGCCCGCCGGTCGGGCAGTTGCCCCAGCGCCCAGACCACCTCGGTCTTCAATGCCAGGTCGTCCGTCGTGAGCGCGTCGAGCAGCGGGGGAATGATCGCCACGTTCCCGTGCAGAGCGCCGACTTTCCCCAACGCCTTCGCAGCGGCAAGCTTCAGCGGGGGGCTGCCGGTTTGCAACGCCTCGATGAGCGCGGCCAGACTGTCCTGTTGGCCGATGTTGCCCAGGGCGATGGCCGCCGCCGCTGCGATCTCCGGGTTCGGATCGTGGAGCAGAGTCCGAAGGTCGGGGCCAGCCGCAGTGGCGAACAGCTCGCCGAGCGCCCGGATGACCTTCACCTTCCGCGCGGAGGGCTCGTCGGCCTTGCGTAGCAGCGCCAGCAACCGCTCCTCCTGTTCCCATTCCTGGGTCAGGATCACCGGGAAGTCATACGCTTCCAGCCGTGCCCGCAACTGCTCCAGGGCGAACGCACCGGGGTCCTCCGCCTTTGCCTCTGCCGCTGCGGCGATCGCGTCGGCGAAGTCGGTTCTCACCTCCCGACGCCACCCCGAAGGGCGGTCCTGGACCAAATAGGTGATCTGGCAGGCGGGCCCTTTCCAGGTTCGGTGCGGCATGTCGGGCAGGTCGGCATCGCCGCCGAGGGAGGTGGTGCCTTCCCACACTTTACGCTGCTCGCATTTGACCTTCAGGGTGGCGTCGTGCGGCTGGGCCGGATCGGTCAGCACGGTATAGCCGACCTCTGCGAGCCGGCGGACGACGACGTCGCGGAGGGGAGCGGGATCCGCCTGGCCACGGTCGGTCAAGGCCAGGACCTCGACGAGCACCCGTTGGATCTGCCGCAACTGCTGCTTCTGCTCCGGCGTGCGGATCTCCCGCCGGGCCAGACTCTCCGGACTGGCGAACACAATGGCGACGAGCAGCAAGATGAACGAGCCTCCTACCATCCTCATCGTCTGCCTCCTTGATCCCGCATTGAGCCGACGTGATGTACCTTACTGGAGGCGGTTTCGCAGTGCAACTCCGAGGAGAGGAAACCGGGTCAATCCGGGGGGAGTCGGCCAGGCAGGAGTCCGGCTCACCGGTCGCCGGGAGGCGCTTCCTGATAGTGCGGGTTGCCTCGGGCCGGAGCCGACGGCTCTGTGAGCCGGTGGTCCGGCCGAGGCATCACATCCGCCGGCGGGGTCCCGTCTTGTGTCGGGGATGATGCGCCACGCTGTGCGAAGCGTACCGGGACGGGGGCCCGTTGCCCGAACCACACGAGGGCGACCAGCACCAGGCTCCCTCCGACCAAGAGGAGGCTGCTCCGCCGGGTCGTGCGCGCCCCGTCCTCGTACATCGCACCGGCCACCTGGGCCACGACTTC